>CAZFKA010000159.1:0-7123 GCA_964519155.1 uncultured Bifidobacterium sp.
GATATGGGTAAACCAGGTTTGCCCGGCACCGACATCTTTTGCCAAACCCAGGGCTTCCTCCAAGGTAAAGTGCGAGATGTGTTTTTCGCGACGTAAAGCATTCAGCACCAGATGCCGGCTCCCAAGCAGCTTTTGTTTTTCCTGCTCATCAATATAATTGGCATCCGTGATATATGTAAAATCATTGAAACGGAAACCCAGCACCGGTAAACGGTAGTGCAAGACTTCGATGGGTAAAAACTCAATATCACCGACAACAAACCGATCTTGTTGATTGATCGTATTCATATTGATCTGCGGAATACCCGGGTACGATTTATTATTAAAGATATAAGAAAACTCTTGTTCAATTGATTTTTGCGTTGCTGCGGTGGCAAAAATTTCTGTCGGCTTTTGTTGTAGATGATTGAATGCCCGCACATCATCGAGTCCGGCCAGATGATCTTTATGCGCATGGGTATAGACTATCGCATCAAGTTTACGAATGCCGCAGGCTAACATTTGTTGGCGAAAGTCGGGCCCCGAGTCAATGACGACCGTTGTCGAAGCGGTCTCGATCAACACAGACGATCGCAAGCGTTTATCACGCGAATCGCCTGAACAACATACCGCGCAATCGCAGGCAATAACCGGAACGCCCTGAGAAGTACCCGTTCCTAAAAATGTGACTTTCAATGAAGAAAAATTAATTGAAGCACGAAGATACAGGAAGAAATAGAAATCCGGACCGGTTTGCATCTACCCAACATAAATTGTTTGCTATAAATGTTTGAATCATTACTTTTACACACTAAAAATTTAAATCCCTTATGAGAGAGATAGCCTTCAGACAAGCCCTGAGAGAAGCCATGCAGGAAGAGATGCGAAGAGATGAAAACGTATTTTTGATGGGCGAAGAGGTGGCCGAATACAATGGTGCATACAAAGTGAGTCAAGGTATGCTCGAAGAATTTGGCGAAAAGCGCGTGATCGACACACCGATCGCTGAATTGGGTTTTGCCTCCATAGCCGTAGGAGCTGCCTCGAATGGTTTGCGACCTATTGTAGAATTTATGACCTGGAATTTCGCGGTATTGCCACTCGACCAGATCTTTAATCATGCATCTAAAATGCTGGCGATGAGTGGGGGGCAATTTAGTTGTCCAATCGTTTTCAGAGGACCCAACGGTTCAGCAGGGCAATTAGGTGCACAACATTCCACAGCTTTTGAAAGCTGGTATGCCAATATTCCAGGGTTAAAAGTAATCTCGGTATCCAATCCGTACGATGCCAAAGGATTGCTGAAAAGTGCGATCAGAGATAATGATCCTGTCGTGTTTATGGAAAGCGAAGTGATGTATGGCGATCTGGGCCACGTACCCGAAGAGGAATACCTTATACCCATCGGTAAGGCGGATATCAAACGTGCGGGTACCGATGTCACGATCGTCTCATTTAATAAAATGATGAAAGTAGCCCTGAATGCAGCGGCTGAACTTGAAAAAGAAGGCATCAGTGCCGAAGTGATCGACCTCCGAACCATCAGACCTTTAGATACAGCAACAATCGTTAATTCGGTAAAAAAAACCAATCGTTTGGTGATTGTGGAAGAACAATGGCCTTTTGGCAGTGTATCTACCGAAATTACCTATCAGGTGCAGAAAGAGGCATTCGACTATCTCGATGCACCCATCCGCCGGGTAAACAATACCGATACCAGTATGCACTATGCCGTGAATCTGGTCGCTGCCTACCTGCCTGATGTCAGCAAAACCATCAAAGCTGTAAAGGAAACCCTTTATGCCGTGAAGTAGTGGCCAAGGACCCGTATCGAGTTGCTTGATGGGCACATCAATAATTCACACAGTTTGCTAATCGGATACTTCATCTGTCTTTGCATGAAATGAAGGATGTCTTTTATTTTCCTTATCCAACGGAAACAAAAACAAGATCGGTACTAAAAGTAAAACGATATAAGCCAGGGTTAAACTGATCCATGCACAAACGGCTGCCAATAAATAAAATCCCGGGCCGGCAATAAAGGAAAGTCTGACATTCTTTACCACTTTTGCACGATCATAGGACTCCTTCAAATAGTTTTTGGCAATATAACCATACATCCAGCAAAGGGTAAGACTCACCAGAAAAAAAATAAACGCTAAAAGGGAGAGCGACAACGGATGATGAGGATTTTTGCTGAAAAGCCCCGACGTGAACGGTGTGAGGCAAATACCCATTAGCGATATTTGATTGATCATCACTATTTTCAAATCAATCTTACGGGCCATATGCAACACATTGTGATGTTGCAACCAATATACCCCAACCAGTAAAAAGCTGATGATCCACCCAAACAATTCGGGTTTGATCTCCGATAGTTCGTGCAGACATTCCTGGAGGGTATCGCCGGTAAAATGAGGAGCTTTCAACTCGAGGATGAGTAAGGTTATAACAATGGCAATCACCGCATCGCTGTATGCTTCGATACGGGTTTTATTATATTCGAAATCCTTGAATTTATTTTTGATGAACATACAGGGTTGCAATACAATTGAAACGCTAATATACTCATTGCTCCAGCTTTTTGTATGCATCCTGATCGCAAAGTCGGAAATACGCCGGGTTTAGCGATTCAATAGGCTCTACTTCACCAAAACGAAATAACCACGAATGGCGATCAATCGATTCAAGTATTTCTGGATTATTCTCTTCAAGCGGTACAATACTTACCTGTTGCTGCTCCGGGGTAAAAGCCGAAAAAATCAAACTACTATACGAAATATCCCAACCGGTGACCGTACTGATATCACGGAAGGCGTCGGCGTACACATAATTTTTACAGGAATGCATCTGCCGGGCGTCAGCGATCCATTGCATGACGCGTGTAGTTTTTTTCGCATTGACTTGTGCATTGCGGTATTGAATGAGCAAGCGGGAAGGAATGATGTAGAGGCAGCAAAAGAACAAAATGATCTGAAGGGGCTTAGCGCTGAGCTGACTGATCGGTTCTGTCAATAAAGGTATCAATACCAGCGGGACCAATAAATAACATACTTGTTCGTTATACCCGGAGTATTCTTTGACGGCATAACTGAAATTGATCAAAAACAAAGCCCCAAAGAAAAAAACGAATACCCACATCAATTGGCGTGTGCCTTGTTGCTGAACACACAGCACAGTCAACACCGCGAGACCCCACAATACTTCCTTATAGTATTGCCACAAAAAAATAAAATGCGCTTTCCAATGCGACCATTTTCCCAAACTTCGATAAGTTTTATTGTGCATGATATCAAATATCCAATTGATCTTCCCTTTCTCGTAATCACTGATATGAAAAAATTTAAACAAGATCCACAGGGGAATGAGGGCCAGCATTGAACACAGGATCGTTTTGTTTTTGCGATAGCTAAAATCAAGCGTAATCAATAATCCAAACAAAATAAGATTGAAAGGGTGACTGCCCACCCCTAAAAAGGCCATCACGGCGATGAGCATACCTGATCCGACCCGCAACTCAGTTGTTTGGCGCAAAACAATATACATTGCTGCAAGTAAGGCTGTACCATAATATTGTTCAAAAACAGGGCAAACGAAACCATACATTATCCCCACTAATTGTAACAATACAAATAGCAATAAATAGTGAGATTGCCGGTAACGTAAGCTGAGCAACAAACCCGGTAAAAAGAAAAACAAAACATGCCACACAGAGTATATCATGACGATAGTACGCAAAGGCAGATGCAATTTGGAAGCCAGCAATACCGGCCATTCCGCTATCGCCAATACCAGGCGGTCGTGTTCGATATGAAAACGCCCTTGGTTGAGTGTTTTAAAAAAATAATAACTGCTGTCGACATTCAGTCTCTCTTTGAAAAAAATGATGGCCATGATCAGCAAAGCCAGATAAGCAAGCAGTGCCAACAAGAGAGTCACCTTCTTTTGGGAAAAGATCATAGAATGTTTGCCGGCTTTATTCAATATCTACGGGGTTTGCCAGTACATGATCACTGTTCATCCGCGTATCATCGAGTTCTCCCTCCCAACGGGCCACCACGGCACTGGCAATACAGTTTCCGAGTACATTTACACTGGTTCGTGCCATGTCCATCAGGGCATCTATGCCTAAAATGATATAAAGTGGCCATTCCTTTAAGCCAAAAGAAGCGATAGTACCCAACAAAATGACGAACGATGCGCGGGGTACACCGGCAACTCCTTTACTGGTGATCATAAGTGTGAACACAATAAATAATTGCTGTCCAAAACTCAGATCTACCTGACATGCCTGTGCCACAAAAATACTTGCCAGCGACAGGTACAATGTAGTTCCATCAAGATTGAAACTGTAACCGAGGGGCATTACAAAAGAAACGATTTTACGCGGAACACCAAATTGCTCCATGTTTTTCATGGCTTTTGGCAAGGCGCTTTCCGAACTGGCAGTTGCAAAAGCAAGTGTAAAGGGCTCCGATACCGCCTTAAACAAATTGCGTATATTCAGTCGAGCGACCAAACATACCGGTATCAACACCAGCATCACGAAAGCGATCAGGGCTACATAAAGCGTTAGCACAAGTTTAATACCATTCCACAAAACCTCAATGCCCATTGCACCTACCGTATAAGCGATGGCCCCTCCTACCCCAATCGGTGCAAAATACATCACGATATTGGTGAACTTGAACATCACTTCCGCCAAACTTTCTGAAAAATCGATCATTGGCTTTTTCAACCGCTCGTTGAGCATCGCCAAACCGATACCAAAAATGATACTGAAAATAACGACCTGCAAAACCTGTCCTTCGGCGACCGATTTGGCAATATTTTCCGGAAAAATGTGCAATATTTTTTCCTGCCAGGTTTGATTGGTTACTGTCGGCAGTTCTTTGACATCAGCCGGTAGTTTTATTTTCGCCCCTGCCTGACTGATATTAATAGCCGCTAATCCGATGAACAGGGCTATCGTAGTGGCGAGATAAAAATAGACGATTGATTTCCAGGCAATACGCCCCACCTGCCTGAGATTAGAATGTCCCGCAATGCCGATGACCAGCGTGGCAAAAATCAGGGGTGCAATAATTGACTTGATCAGTTTCAGAAATATCCCGCTCAAGACATTTAATTTCAGCGCTACCGGTGGAAAATCATAACCGATCTCAATTCCCACAAGCATTGACACCAATATCCAAGTGGGGAGTTTCTTTTGCATGATGGCATAGCCTAAAAAACAGGCAATGGTCGCCAGCCTGACCGGCATCAGCATGGCGGTATCGAATAATTGCAATTTGAACGCCAGCAGATGCAGTACTACTACCAGGGCACTCACGACCGCTAGCAACAGTAAATAATTTCTGTTTTTCATGATGTTGTAAATATAAACGGCGAATGATCAAATACCAAATCAAGACATGCTGTCGCAAAAAACAAACGTGGGCATGAAATGTCTGCCGGAAATAAATACCCCGTCCGGGTAAAAGATATTTTGTCAAAAATTCAAATTATCTTCGCGTCACTTTTTTAAAAAAATCACTCAAAAATTAATAAACATGAAAGTAACAGTAGTAGGTGCCGGTGCAGTGGGAGCCACTTGTGCCGACAATATTGCCCGTAAACAGCTTTGCGACGAATTAGTTATCGTTGACATTAAAGAAGGTGTTGCCGAAGGTAAAGCGATGGACCTGATGCAGACAGCGCAAATAGAAGGTTTCGACACCCGAATTACCGGAAGTACAAACGATTACACAAAAACTGCCGGAACCGATGTGGTGGTGATCACTTCCGGTATTCCCCGAAAACCGGGCATGACACGTGAGGAGCTGATCGGTATCAACGCCGGTATCGTAAAAAGTGTCAGCCAAAATATTTTACAACATAGTCCGGATGCTATCATCATCGTAATTTCAAATCCAATGGACACCATGACATATCTGGCTCTACAAAGCACCGGTATTTCAAAAAACAAGATCATTGGTATGGGTGGTATTCTTGACAGTGCCCGATTCAGATATAATCTGAGTAAAGCACTCAATTGTTCGCCCAACGATCTGCAGGCAACGGTAATCGGGGGACATGGCGATACCACTATGATTCCGCTGACCCGTCTGGCAACCTATATGGGCATGCCGGTATCGAACTTTGCCAGCGAAGAAGTGTTACAAAAGGTGGCTGCCGATACCATGGTTGGTGGAGCAACGTTAACCGGATTATTAGGAACCAGTGCCTGGTACGCACCGGGTGCTGCCGGAGCAATGTTGGTGGAAACTATCGTGCGCAACGAAAGAAGAATGGTGCCTTGTTGCGTTGCATTAGATGGCGAGTATGGCCAAAAAGATATTTGTCTCGGCGTACCGGTGATCGTCGGCAGAAACGGCTGGGAAAGTATCGTTGATTATCAACTGAATGAAAACGAACAAGCAGCGTTCAATAAATCGGCCGATGCGGTGCGAAACATGAATGAAGTGCTTGCCACCTTAAATTTATAAGACAGAAAACAATGTAGAAAGCCATTTCAAACGCATGGTAAGCGACGAACAAAAGGCCCCGTTTTATGGGGCTTTTTTTATGGTGCAAATTTAAGAGCAGGGCTTGTATAAATAAAAAATGCTTAATCCATCAGCTTGTAAAAATCCTGATACTGCACATAATCGCTTCGTGAAATGGTATACATCGGAAGGTTATTTTGCAATGTAATCATTCCTTTCTCCGTATTACCCGCCAAAGGGAAAAATACATTTAGGGCGCGTCCGTCCGTCAGTTTAATGCCGTAGGTTCTAACCGAATTTTCGATGACAATCGAATTTTGCGAATAGTCATATTGCTTCTCCTGCCCTTGCTGATCTTTAATAGTAAATGTTTGCGGACTAAATTCAATTTCATAATGTTTGCCTTCGGCGTCGGTCGCTTTCCACTTACCCTGATAAACTTCAGATCCGTTGCAGCCTGTTAGTGTCAGCAATATGGCAATGACGTACACAAAAAATAATTTCATAGCAATGGTTTATAAAGTTTGAACAAAAAACGGGTCTCACAAATATATTTCCTGATCTCGGTAAAAACAAATATTTACCCTCAGAAACGGCAGGCAAACCCAAAATTATGATATCAAAAAAAGGGCCTGAAACCAGGCCCCCGCTAACAC
>CAZFKA010000160.1:0-4662 GCA_964519155.1 uncultured Bifidobacterium sp.
CCTTCCCCTTTTTTCTTGATAAAAAAGTGGAGCAAAAAATCAAGCCTTTCGGAAAATAGCTAAAATGTGCTGAAAAAATTCGCCCGCAATTAAGTCACACCGTGCGAACGCATCCCAGCGTGTTCAGGACTTTTCAGCAGAAAACATATTTGAACATCTTGCATGGCAATTGCTTTAATGCGATTTTTTTCATCACATTTCTTAACGCCATTTTCCTAAGGGCAGGTTGGGCATTCGCTTTTTGTTAAGGAAACAAATTTTCAAAGGAAGGCAACTCAGCCGGAGCACGTTTTAGTCTTTGCCACGACGCATGAGGGCAAAGACACCTCTCACCAATCGGTAAAGCCCATACGTACAAAAAAGGCCGAGGAAAATATACACTGCATCAGCACCAAAACGAGCGGGCAGACTGGGAATTTTCATCATGTAGATTCCCATACAGATATAAAACACCCCCATTAGGATATTGATAAAGGGTCGGGTACCCAGCATCGTTCTTTCATTTCTGTCGCGATCGACTGACATCGGTTGCTTATTTTTTTATGGCCGCTTTTTTGGGGACCGCCTTTTTAGCAGCCGCCACTTTGCTGACTGATTTTTTGGTCACTGTCTTTTTGGCGACCGCCTTTTTGGGTGCGGCTTTTTTAGTCGTTGCTTTTTTAGTAAATGCATTTGGCAACTGCGCTTCGATCATACTTTTGATTTCGCCAAGACTAAGCAGAGCGGCTTCTTCAGCAGCATATTTTCCACCGGCGGGTTTGGGCAGTAACTTCAGCATTTTCTTTTGAAAACGGATAAAAGGACCCCATCGGCCGTTTTCGATACTGATTTTCTCTTCCGGAAATTGTTGAATATAGCGGTTGGCTTCTTTATCGATTTTTTTCTCGATCAGTTCTGCGCAATCCGATTCGGTCAAATGATCGAAATCGTAGGCACGTGGTATATTGATAAACATATCATTCCACTTGATATACGGACCAAACCGCCCCTTGCCTTTCGTTACAGGTTTTTCATCGTAATAGGCGATTGCTGCATCTTCGAGTTGCTTACCCTTAATCACCTCGATAGCCCTTGCTAAGTCGACCCCTAAAGGTTCCTCGCCTTTAGGCAAGGAAATAAACTGCTCTCCATGTTTTACATAAGGGCCAAAACGGCCTATATTTACACTCACTTCGAGACCTTCAAATTCACCCAGAGTAAGGGGGAGTTTGAATAATTCCATTGCTTCCTCAAAAGTTATGGTTTCGATGCTTTGTGTGTTGCGCAATGTTGCAAAACGGGGCTTCTCTTCTTCATCTACACCGCCAATTTGTATCATGGGGCCAAACCGCCCGATACGCGCAATTACTTTCTTCCCGCTTACCGGGTCGATACCCAGTTCCCGTTCTCCACTAGCTCGGTCGGCGGTTTCCATCGTCGTTTCTACTAATTGATGAAAAGGTGTATAAAACTCTTGCAACATATCGTTCCAAACCATTTTACCATTAGCGATTTCATCAAATTCATTTTCAATTTTTGCCGTAAAATGGTAATCCATCACCGCCGCAAAATGCTGTTTGAGAAAATCGGTAACCACCATGCCCAAATCTGTTGGAAATAATTTATTTTTCTCTGCCCCGGTATTTTCCGAAGAAGTTTGTGTGCTGATCTGATCACTTTGTAAAGTGAGTACCTGAAAATTTCGCCTGATACCGTCTTTGTCCTTTTTGACGACATAGTTTCTGTTTTGAATCGTACTGATTGTTGGCGCATAGGTAGACGGACGACCGATACCCAACTCTTCAAGCTTTTTCACCAATGATGCTTCGGTATAACGTGGTAAAGGTCTCGAGAAACGTTCTGTTGCGGTCATTTCGCGGAAAATAAGCGATTGCCCAACGGTCAACAAAGGCAACATCCCCTCCTGCTGCTCATCATCATCCTCATCATCTTTTCCTTCCAGATACAGTTTCAGAAAGCCATCGAATTTCAACACCTCTCCACTAGCTGTCAACTTTTCGGCTTGTGTAGAAATATTGATCTTGGCGATAGTCTTCTCGAGCTCTGCATCAGCCATTTGCGAGGCCATGGTGCGCTTCCAGATCAGATCGTATAATTTTTGCCATTCAGGGTTTTCTACTGCACGATCAGCCATATTGGTTGGACGAATAGCCTCATGCGCCTCCTGAGCGTTCTCATTCTTGTTTTTAAAATTACGCAACTGATGGTATTGCGGACCATAATTGCGTTGGATTTCTTCTTTGATATTGCCCAAAGCTTGTTCCGAAAGATTGACGGCATCGGTTCGCATATAGGTGATCATCCCGCTTTCGTACAGTCTTTGCGCCACTTGCATGGTACGCGATACCGAATAACCCAATTTACGGCTGGCCTCCTGTTGCAATGTTGAGGTTGTAAAGGGGGCAGAAGGCGACTTGCGGGCCGGTTTGATTACGATATCCTCAACTGAGTACTGTGCGCCGATGCAATTACGGAGAAACAGTTCTGCACCATTCGAATCGTTGATTCGCTTATCATATTCCGCTTTAAACGTTACATCTTTCTGGTGAATATCCTTTGCGTTAAACAAAGCCTCAATGCGGTAGTTACTTTGGGCTTCAAAATTATTGATCTCCCTTTCGCGTTCCACAATCAGGCGAACGGCAACCGATTGCACACGACCTGCCGACAGCGAATTGCTACGGCTGATCTTACGCCATAAAACCGGCGAAAGTTCAAACCCTACAATCCGGTCGAGGATACGACGGGCTTGTTGGGCGTTTACCAGATCCATATTGACCGTTCGCGGATGTTCAACAGCCTTTTTAATAGCCGTTTTGGTAATTTCATGAAAAACGATCCGTTTTGTTTGCTTTGGATCGAGCCCCAATACTTCACATAAATGCCACGAAATGGCTTCCCCTTCACGATCCTCATCCGATGCAAGCCATACTTCATCAGATTTTTTTGCCAATTGCTTCAACTCCGAAACCACCTTTACCTTATCGTCAGATATCTTGTAACTTGGAGCGAATTTATTGTTTATATCGATACCCATTTCGTCTTTCTCGAGGTCTCGTATATGCCCGAAACAGGATTTTACCTGAAAATTTGCCCCCAGGATCTTTTCTATCGTTTTTGCTTTAGCCGGACTCTCAACAATCAATAAGTTTTTTGCCATTCTGCGGGTAAAATGTTGTTTAAAAGATTTGCAAGTATATAAAATAATTATCAAATAAAACTTTTTTGCATATTTTGGATGCAGGGCAAAAAGCACTTTTGATGTTTAAACAATTGAGCATGCCTCATTTTTTTTTGATCGTTTATCCAAAATCTCGGTTATTTTTGTAAGGCACATATGAAAAAATCAATACTGATCTTTTTACTGTTTTTAGTAAATCGGTCATGGGGCCAGGAAATAAATTATCGAACAAATGAGGGGCGAGATCTTTATTTAAAGGCCAGAATGTATTTGCAAAAAAATGATTATGCCAACGCTATTATGGTGTACAACCAGGCGATTGGTGTTGAACCCGGCAATTTGGTGTTCAGACGCGAATTAGCCCATGCCTATTATATGCAGGGCGACATGCTGAAAGGAGAGAAAATGATCAGCCCACTACTGAAAAGTGAGGAAGCCGACGAAGAAACCTATCAAGTGGGTAGTCGAATTTACAGAGCCATGAAAAAAACCGAGGACGCCAGAAATGCGATTAATCGCGGAATTGAGAAATTTCCACGGGCAGGAGCATTGTATGCCGAAAAAGGTGAAATTTATACCCAGGAAAAAAAGTACAAATCAGCAGCCGAAGCCTGGGAACAAGGTATTGAACAGGCTCCCACGTTCAGAGTCAATTATTACAATCTGTCCAAAGTGTATTTTTTTACCAAAAATTATCTTTGGGCCTTGACGTATGGCGAAACTTTTGTGAATATGGAGAGCTTTTCCAGTAAATCGGAGGAGATCAAAAAAATCGTTTTTGAGAGCTATAAATACCTTATTGCTGAGCTGAGCAATACTGCTTTAGATGGCAAAATCAACCGGTATGCGAATCCACAGACATTTGAAGAGGCCTGCCTGAGTATTTTTGATAATCTACGCACCGTGGTGACCGGGGGCATGAATACCGATAATCTTGCCCAGTTGCGTATCCGCTTTCTCATCGACTGGAACAAAACATACGCGAAAGAATATCCTTTTGCGCTTTTCGATTATCAACAGGAACTCTTACGCAAAGGACATTTTGAATGTTACAATCAATGGTTATTTGGCAAACTCGACCATGAAGCCCATTTTAAACAATGGACGCAAAAATATGCGGTCAACATGAACCAATTTGACCAATTCTTTAGGAATAATAAACTCATTCCGCGCGAACAGCAATATTATCATTACAATTAATCATCCGGCATTTTACCCTATGGAAAATATTCATCGTTTGTTTGATTTGCTTGATAAATATGTACAAAGCACCCCAGAAAAAGGGATGTTGTATGCCAAAAAGAAAGCGGATTGGGTTCCGATTCCTGCGCTTGAGGTTAAAGAAACCGCCTACCAACTGGCAACGGCTTTGCTGCGATTCGGTATCGATGGCAAAGACCTCAGTCCTGAAGGGCAGGATAAGGTGGCCATTATTTCAAACAACCGACCCGAATGGATCATTACTGATTTCGCCACCCAGA
>CAZFKA010000160.1:4672-7111 GCA_964519155.1 uncultured Bifidobacterium sp.
CCCAGATTACCGGCGCCGTATTGGTTCCAATCTATCCGTCGATTACGGAAATGGAATGGGAATACATCCTGAATGAATCGCAGGTAGCGATATTGTTTATTTCTGATAAAGCAATTTATAAAAAGCTGCTCAAAATCAAAGACAATGTTCCGACCCTGAAACATATTTACAGTTTCGATGATGTTGATGGGGTACCCCATTATTCTGTGTTATTGCAACCCATTTCAGTGGCTGAGCAAGATACCCTCGAACAGATCAAACAAAGGATCTCCTCACAACATTTGGCGACGATCATTTATACATCGGGTACCACGGGCAATCCCAAAGGAGTCATGTTATCGCATAGCAATATTGTGAGCAATGTAACCAGTTGTATGGAATGTTTCAATTTCTGTAACAGCGAGGAGCGGGCGTTAAGCTTTTTGCCACTGAATCATATCTTCGAACGTACCGTGATGTATATATATATATGTAAAGGCATTTCGGTATACTTTGCCGAGGGGATGGAAACCATCGGACCAAATTTACGCGAAGTGAAACCGGTCGTATTTACCACGGTACCCCGGTTACTCGAAAAGGTGTATGAAAAAATAGATGCAAAAGGACGAGAACTGAAAGGGATCAAACGGAACATTTTCGACTGGGCTGTAAGTGTGGCCCTCGATTATGATCTGGGGAAGCAAAGTTCGCTGTTCTATAGTATTAAGCTCAAACTGGCAGACATGCTTGTGTTCAGTAAGTGGCGTGAAGCTATCGGTGGAAAAATTAAAGCTATCGTAACCGGTTCAGCCGCCTGTCAGGTGAAACTACTCAGGTTGTTTACCGCAGCCAAAATTGTTGTGATGGAAGGATATGGGTTAACGGAAACCTCGCCGGTTGTGAGTGTAAATCGTTTTCAAGAAGAAAACAGAATGTTTGGTACTGTTGGAACCATCATACAAGATGTGGAAGTAAAATTGGGTGAAGACGGTGAAATCATCTGCCGCGGACCGAATATTATGATGGGCTATTACAAGCATGAAGAATTGACACGGGAAGTCATCCAAGAAGGATGGTTTTATACCGGAGATGTCGGCGTATTGGTCAATGATAAGTTTCTGAAGATCACCGATCGTAAAAAGGAAATTTTTAAAATATCGGGTGGAAAGTACATTGCGCCATTGCCCATTGAAAACAAAATGAAGGAATCTCCCTTTATCGAACAGATTATGGTGGTTGGGCACAACGAAAAATTTGCCGGCGCCCTTGTGGTACCGGCTGTTGACAAAATCAGAGATTATTTTGCCCAACTGGGTGTTCGTATAGATAGCGCTGTAGATATGAGCAATGACAAAGATGTATTGAAACTGATCAGAAAAGAACTCGATAATTTTAATAAACTCTTTGCGGCGCACGAACAGGTCAAGAAATTTCAGCTTGTGCCACAGGAATGGACCATCGATGGTGGTGAACTGACGGCAACTATGAAATTGAAACGAAAAAAGATCATGGAAAAATATGGTGGCTTAGTGGAAAAAATTTATGCCTGAGCCGGGTGCACCAAATTCCTCTTTTCACCGCTAGACACAGCTTCAGCAAACAAAGACCACAATCAATGCCTAACCCAAAAAATTTGCTCATTGGCTTCATTTTGTCTATGTCCAAAAGAATTGCCAGGCAACGATCGCTTCTCCCCTTTTGTTCCTAAAAGCGGAACCCGAAAAGCAGCGTATAGCGACTCGGCAGAAACAATATGGCCATCCCCATGTCCCCTTGTTTTTTTGCTCCTTTGTATATAATGACCCGGCCCATCGTCGACCAAAAGTGTATTGAAAAAATATAGAGAAAAAATAAATCGATTTGAAAACAGAGTGATGTGTCTTTGACAGTCGCTGTACGATTTTGCAAACGATGTGGCCATCGTTGATAAGGGCTGTTTACTGGGCGGTGACGGATTCAATAAAAAAGATTAATTTTACCTGATCAATGCAAAACCCACATTTAAACGCAGAAGGCGCTCAAAACGGCACCGACAAGGATTACGAAAATAGTATCAGGCCTGCTTCTATCGATGATTTTTCGGGACAACAGGAACTGATTGAAAACCTCAGTATTTTTATCCGTGCAGCCAATCAACGGGGAGAAGCCCTCGACCATGTACTGTTTCATGGACCACCGGGTTTGGGCAAAACCACCTTGTCGAGAATTGTTGCGAACGAACTGGGTGTGCAGATCAAAGAAACCAGCGGGCCGGTTATTGAAAAACCAGCCGATCTTGCGGGATTGTTGACCGGACTCGAACACCGCGATGTACTTTTTATTGATGAAATTCACCGTTTGAGCAATGTTGTGGAAGAATACTTGTATGCCGCAATGGAAGATTATAAGATCGATATCATGATCGACAGTGGCCCCAATGCCCGCAGTATACAAATTTCACTGAATCCCTTTACCCTAGTC
>CAZFKA010000161.1:0-1623 GCA_964519155.1 uncultured Bifidobacterium sp.
CTGTTGTATATCCCCCTTTTGATTTTTCAGGGATTGTGGTATTATCGATTGTATCTTGTAGGTCATGAAGCCGCTCATAAAAAACTGTTTCCCGGCAACTTGCGATGGAATGATCTGGCGGGTACACTGTTGCTCATTCCTTTGTTGGTACCGATCAATATCTATCGAAAAATCCACTATTTTCATCATGGGTTCAATCGTAAAGACGAGCATACCTCTGCCCTCGATCATTTTGTGATTAAAGGAAAATACAAAAAACTGAAAAAAAACGGGTATTTCCTGATCTGGTATCTCAGCGTATTTTGCGGAGGCTTTTTTTTGCATTCGCTGGTGTCTGTGTTTCTCTTTCTGTTGATGCCTCCCAAACTGGCGATTAAAATTTCGCCGGCTTTCAAGGGCTGGACTATGGCAGACCAAATGAAAGCCATTGCGCTTTTTGCGTTGGGCCTTGGCTTTCATATTGCGGTTTGGCTTTTGTTTGGCAAAAATACCTACCTCCTTTCGCTTGGCTTCCCCATGTTGTCATTTGCCTGGGTTTTGTCATTGCTCGTTTATATCTTTCATTACGATACGAGTGTGGGAGAGCAAGTGCGCTACAATGTACGTTCGGTAAAACGGGTGCCCCTATTTTCGTGGATTCTAATGAACTTCAACGAACACGCCACACATCATCAATATCCCCATATACCCTGGTATGAACTCCCGGACAAAAGAACGGCTCTCCCGGACAGTTTCTCGGAAAAAAATCAAAACACCTGGAATTTCTTTCGGGCAATCGTCAACCAGATCAAAGGTCCCCGTATCGTTTATGAAGATTAAGATCAGAAAAGCCATAGCCTCAGACGTTGATGGTTTTGTAAGCATAAAAGATCAGTTGCCACTCCGATATACTGACGGCCGCATCACAAGGGGTGGCTTTTTACTCGGCACCGATGGCAAAACTTATTTGCATTATATTTTGAATGATTATTGCCTGATTGCTGAAAAAGACGGGCATATGATTGGCTTTGGCATTATATTGAAAGATAGTTCGGTAAAACGATCAGACATCTGGCAGCGACGATTTGATGCTCAATGGAATATTAAGATCGAAGATTTTGAAAAGAAAAATATATGCTATTTCGAACAACTTGCATTTGTAAACGGGTATAGCCGGGAGGTAATTAAACTGGCTTATAACCTTGTGTGTTGGGCTTTTGCAGCGGGGCATCAGCATTTATTCACCACTACCGTGCGAGAACCCATTTTGAATCTTGCGGCCGTGCCTTACATCATCAAAGCGTCGGGCAGTCTGGTTGGTCATATTCATGAAAACTATCCCCTTATTGGTGCCATACGTTCAGATATATATAAAATTGATCCGGACCTTATGTATCGTTCCGTTGCGCAATCGGCTTTGTATCCCTTTTTAAAAACGCACTATATTGCATTTGAATGAAAGAAAAAGTGAGTCCGTTTTTACGCGGTATCAATAGTAAGTTTATCCGTCGGCAGTATTTCGCCAGTAGTACCGAAAGCGAGGGGCATTACAGCGATCCACTCATGGAAGATCAGCATGAAAGGGTAAAAGGGCTTATTCATAAATATCCGAACCGCGCCCTGATCAAAGTAAGTTATCAGTGC
>CAZFKA010000161.1:1633-7105 GCA_964519155.1 uncultured Bifidobacterium sp.
CGCCTCACATTGTCGATTTTGTACACGTATCCGGCAGATCGGAAAACCTGAAGGCACACTGAATGAAAAAGATGTTGAGGTGATTTGTGTATACTTGCAACAACATCCTGAAATTGATGATGTGATCTTATCGGGTGGCGACCCCTTGTATACACCCCATATCACGGAAATGCTTCTCAAAAAAATGGCGTGGATAGCGTCGGTAAAAGTTATCCGCATCGGAACGCGATTACCTTTTCAATCGCCGCTTTCCTTCAAATCGGCATCGGTTAGACAGCTATTGAATGTTGTCGATGACATCGGAGCAAAAAAGCCCTTCTATATTTTAGTACATATCGAACATCCTGATGAACTGACATCCGAAACTCGGTCAGTGATCGCACAATTGCGGTCATTGAAAGTGACTTTGCTTTCGCAAACCGTTTTTCTAAAAAATATCAACGACGATTTTGAAACCCTGCTGAAACTCTTCAAAGAACTCTATGCCATGGGTATCATTCCCTATTATCTTTATCATTGCGACAATGTAAAAGGACTTGAACATTTTCGGGGTGATGTGCAAAAAGAAAAAGAGATCGCCGTTAAACTGCGAGAACATTTAAGCGGTATTGCCTGTCCTTTGTTTGTGGAAGATGTAGAGAATGGGTATGGAAAGATACCGATGTGATTTAGGCAATTGTAGTATGCAGCTTGTTTAATTAAAACGATTCGTTGTTTACTTCCGTCCAGCTTTGACCGTTGTTTACTGATCGGAAAATACCTCCCTCAAATGCAGCCACAAATATCTGATTTGTATCTCCCGCTATTGCAGTCACTTCTCCTCCATACGGTCCGTTCGTCTGAATCCATTGGCCTTTGGCAAAAGGTGAAATGAAACAACAAAAAATTGAAAATAATATTTTTCGAAATTTCATTCCGGATTGTTTTACCAAATGTAAGCAAATTTCCAATGCAGCGGTCCGCCGGGATTTTCGCACTACTGCTTATCGCGCTGAAACAATTCATCCCTAATATCTTGCAAAAAAAGCAGGCGAATGAGCGTTTTTACAATTGCCACTTCAACAACAATAGTTCCGCTCTCCTGACAATTATTTCCAAAGTATTTCGTTTAGCAATTATTAATTACCTTTGCGCCCAAATTTATGAATACAAGTACGCCCACCCAAACGATGGATCTTCAAATGGTTGACCTGAAAAGTCAATATGCCCATATCAAACAGGAAGTTGACCAGGCTATACAGGAAGTAATCGATACCACTGCTTTTATTAACGGACCGCAAGTGAAACAGTTCACCAATGCCCTCGAAAAATATCTCGATGTGAAACATGTGATTCCTTGCGCCAATGGAACAGATGCCTTGCAAATTGCCATGATGGCTTTGGACTTGCAACCCGGCGACGAAATCATTACCCCTTCGTATACCTATTTCGCCACAGTAGAGGTGGTGGGCTTATTGAAGTTGAAACCTGTTTTTTGTGAAGTAGATAAAGATACCTTCACTATTGACGTGAATGGAATCGAAAAACTGATCACACCCAAAACCAAGGCAATCGTACCCGTACATTTATTTGGACAAAGTGCGGATATGGAGCCGATTCTCGCTATCGCAAAGAAACATAACTTGTATGTAATTGAAGACAATGCCCAGGCTATCGGGGGCTATTATACATTTAGCGACGGACGCAAAGTGGCCAACGGATGCATGGGAACGATTGGAACCACATCTTTTTTCCCTTCCAAAAATCTGGGATGCTATGGCGATGGCGGTGCTATTTTTACTAATGACAGCGATCTGGCGTTAAAATTGAAAATGGTAGCCAATCATGGTCAACGTGAAAAATATATCCATGAAATTATCGGTTGCAATTCCCGTCTCGACACAATGCAAGCCGCGATATTGCAGGTTAAGCTGAAATACCTCGATCAGTATTGCGATGCCCGTCGGCAAGTAGCCGAATATTACGATCAGGCCTTTGCAGGTAACGAACGTATCAAAACACCTTACCGTGCACCGTATGCCCATCATGTTTATCATCAATATACGATGCAGGTAAACGGAGTAGACCGCGATGAATTAATGGCAAAATTGAAAGAAGTCGGCATCCCCAGTATGATCTACTACCCTATACCGGCCCATCAACAGAAAATGTTTGCGGATATCGATTTGGGTGAAACTAATCTCGATCTTACGCATTGGTTAGTGCGCAATGTGATCTCTATTCCGATACACACCGAAATGACTCCAGCGCAATTGGAGTACATCAGTTCAAATTTCTTGGCCATCATCAATAAACTTTAGTCCTTTGAAAATAGCAGTTATCGGTACGGGTTATGTAGGTCTGGTGTCAGGCACCTGTTTTGCCGAATCAGGAAATAATGTGATATGTGTAGATATCGATGAAAAAAAAGTGGAAAAACTATCCCATGGTGAAATTGTGATCTACGAGCCTGGGTTGGAAGTTTTATTTGAAAGAAACCTCAAAGAAAAGCGATTGTTTTTTACCACCGACCTTCGATCAGCCGTTGAACAGTCGGAACTGATATTTCTGGCTTTACCCACTCCACCCGGAGAAGATGGTTCAGCCGATTTACGGTATGTACTCGGGGTGGCAGAAAATATCGGTAAAATTCTTGCCGAACTGCAGCAGTATCGCGTAATTATCAATAAAAGCACCGTACCGGTGGGCACTGCTGAAAAAGTTGCTGCAAAGATCAAAGAAAATTATCCCGGCGAATTTGATGTGGTCAGCAACCCTGAGTTTCTGCGTGAAGGAGTTGCGGTGGAAGATTTTATGAAACCCGACCGTGTGGTGGTGGGCTGTAGCAGTGAACGGGCAAAAAAGCTGATGACCCAGTTGTACAACCCCTTTATCAGGCAAGGCAATCCCATTTATTTTATGGACGAGAGGAGTGCGGAGATCACCAAATATGCAGCGAATGCTTATCTGGCGATGCGGATCACTTTTATGAATGAACTCGCCAATCTGTGCGAAAAAGTAGGCGCTGATGTCGAAACAGTTCGTGTAGGTATGGGTAGTGACAATCGAATCGGCAAAAGATTTTTGTTTCCGGGTATAGGGTATGGAGGTAGTTGCTTTCCCAAAGATGTTCAGGCATTGGTTCAAACATCTAACCAATACCAGTATCCTTACAATATCCTTAAGGCAGTAATTGCCGTAAACGATCAGCAAAAGTTTGTGCTGGCAGATAAAATTATCGCTTATTTCAATAATGATCTGCAGGGTCGAAAGATCGGTATTTGGGGCCTGTCGTTTAAACCGAATACGGACGATATACGTGAAGCACCTGCCTTGTTTATTATCCCAAAATTGGTGGAAGCCGGCGCATCCGTATCTTGTTACGATCCTGAAGGCATGCCAAATACAAAGGCATGGTTTGAAAAAAATCATCCGGTACTGATGCCCAAGATCAATTTTGTGGCTGATGATTACGATGTCCTTCAAGATGCAGACGCGCTCGCTATTTGTACGGAATGGAGTATTTTCAGGACACCGGATTTCGAAAAAATGAAAACCCTTATGAAAGAAAAGGTGATCTTTGACGGGCGAAATTTATTTGATCTGATACAAATGCAAGATGCCGGTTTCTATTACAATTCAATCGGACGAAAAACCATTCAATAAATGAAAAAACGAGTATTGGTCACTGGCGGTGCCGGATTCTTAGGGTCGCACTTATGTGATCGCTTTATACAGGAAGGATGTCACGTGATCGCGATGGATAACCTCATCACCGGCAATATCCGGAATATCGAGCATTTGTTTAAACATCCTGATTTCGAATTTCATCATCATGATGTAAGCAAATTTGTACATGTTCCGGGAACGCTCGATTACATTCTTCATTTTGCCTCTCCGGCCAGTCCGATCGATTACCTCAAAATGCCCATACAAACCCTGAAAGTTGGTTCGCTCGGTACCCATAATTTATTGGGACTCGCAAAAAGTAAAAACGCGCGTATGCTCATCGCTTCGACATCAGAAGTATATGGCGACCCTTTGGTGCATCCGCAAACGGAGGAATACTGGGGCAATGTCAACCCAATAGGTCCTCGTGGCGTATACGATGAAGCAAAACGTTTTCAGGAAGCCATCACGATGGCCTATCATAATTTTCATGGGTTGCAGACCCGTATCGTGCGGATATTCAATACCTATGGCCCCCGTATGCGTCTCGACGACGGTCGCGCATTACCCGCTTTCATGAGTCAGGCGTTACGCAAAGAAGATATTACGGTTTTTGGCGATGGTAGCCAGACCCGCTCCTTCTGTTATGTAAGCGATTTAATCGAAGGCATTTATCGTCTGTTGCTCAGCGACTATCATTTACCGGTCAACATCGGAAATCCAAATGAAATTTCATTGCTTGATTTCGCAAAAGAGATACAGGCTTTATCGAACAGCCATTCACAGATCGTGTTTGAACCCTTGCCACAAGACGACCCCAAACAACGTCAACCGGATATCAGTAAAGCACAATCGATATTAGGCTGGCAACCACTTGTAGACCGTAAAGAAGGATTAAAAATTACATTCGATTATTTCAAACAACAACTCGGTATCGCTTAATTGCAGATCTCACTGTTGTCGTATTTATACACCTTTTTTCTGAAGACCTGTGTCATGTCTTTGATCTTGCTGATGCGCACAGAAAATTTCAGGTTGATGGAATAATAAAAATCTTTATTATTCGGATTGCCTCTTCGTTCGCCGGTTCCATACGGATGATCAGGATCAATAACATTCGATTTGTTATGAATGATCTTGGCCGTTTGGGCTTGCTCCGGATCCAGATATTTATCAAACAATTTCGGATCGATATAATTCTGACTCACATCATCGAGATAATCTGTATACAATTTCCTACCGATAAATTCGAAGCCAATACCGGTCTTATCGCTAAATTGGTACTGAAGACCAAACCCGAAGGGTATATTAAACTGGGTCAATTTATAAGCTTTTCTAAAAGGATACTCGCTCATTCCCTGTCCTTCGGTACGCAAAGGCTTCAAATCAACCCAAACATAATCGTCAGCAATTTCATCAAAGTAGGACCCTTGTGGGTTAAAGCTATACAGTCCCAAACCCAATACCGCATACGGTTGTAGATTCCAGTGATGCGCTGCATGTGTGTATTTGATCAATTTCAAAGGATAACATTCAAGCAAAAGGCTTCCTTCAGAAATCCGCGATTGAAAATCCAGATTGCGTTTATAGCGGGTATAGGCATTATCATTCACGTTGTCAAACTGAGCATCCTGATCACTGCCCGCGATTTTACCTGTGGCATAATTCAATCGAATCCCCAACACTTCGCGGCGGAAATGCGTAAAAGAAAAACCATAAAAGTAAGTTCGCTTTTTGAGGTTGTTGTCATAGAAAAAACTCTTCCCCAATCCTTCATTCCCCCCCAGATCGCCGAGATAATTGGACAGGCCGAGGTATAGGGAC
>CAZFKA010000162.1:0-7074 GCA_964519155.1 uncultured Bifidobacterium sp.
ACAATGTGTATTACAATTTCGACCGTGGTGAATTCCAACCTGATTCATATGCAGCACTCGATTCCTTGGTTCGTTTTCTGACCGACAATCCGTCACTCAGTGTTGAAATACGTTCGTATACGGATAGCAAAGGTCTCGAATCATACAATGATGAATTGTCTGTAAAAAGAGCTCAAGCGGTGATGAGTTATATGGGTTCAAAAGGAATTGACAGAGGCCGAATGATCGCCCGCGGCGAAGGGATGAAAAATCCAATCAAGCCAAACAAGATCAATGGCCAGGATAATCCTACCGGTCGTCAGTACAATCGTCGTACAGAATTCCGTATCATTGGTGAAAGCCCTGATCTCCGAATCATTTACGATATCAATAAACCTGAATATATAGATAAATCCGGCAATGAAGGCAGAGAGAAAAACCTGCAAATCAACAATGATGAAAATGAAGAGGGTGGAGCACCAGATCAAGATGTTAATCCGGGTAGCAGAACCGGTGGAATGTAAAATTGGAATTTAGTTATAAAAAAAGGCTTTCGATGGAAGGCCTTTTTTGTTTGTAAGAATGTATCTATTATACAGTCAGTATCGGATTTACATTTCAAAACTTGCTATAATGAAATGTGTTGATTTTGGGGTTGATATGATTCACAGTACAAGCAACGAAATGAGCGCTATTTCGCCAACACAGTGATCATTTTTGACAGATCTGCCGGAATAGGTTTTTGAAGTTTTACACATGCCGAAAATGGTGTAAATACTACCTCATTATTTACCAAGCCCGCCATTTCCTGTGTTCGTCCGCATAATAAAGCTTCTACAGCCGCATAGCCAAGTCGACTAGCCAAAATCCGGTCGAAACAAGTTGGTGATCCGCCTCGTTGTATATGACCCAGAATAGTCACCCGTGTTTCAACGGCCGGTAATTTGGTCTGTATGATTTTAGCAATCTCATTTGCTCCACCTATTTCATCGCCTTCCGCCACTACGATAATGTTGGTTAATTTTTTTCTTCGCCTGTCATCACAAATATCATTGATCAAAGTATCGAGATTTTCTTTCTGTTCGGGGATAAAAATATGTTCAGCGCCACACGCAAGTCCACTTTGTAATGCGATATAGCCGGCGTCGCGACCCATGACTTCCACAATGAATAATCGATCGTGTGAGTCTGCTGTATCCCTTATTTTGTCAATTGCCCAAACTGCCGTATTTACAGCCGTATCAAAGCCAATTGTATAATCGGTGCCGCTCAAGTCATTGTCGATAGTTCCCGGTAGGCCGATGGCCGGTATCTGAAAATGCCTGAAAAATTCAACAGCACCTTTAAACGTACCATCTCCACCAATTAGAATCAAAGATTCAATATTTTTTTCTACAAGTTGCTGGTGAGCCATTGTCATGCCTTCCATGGTCATAAACGCTTTACTCCTGGCCGTTTTGAGTATAGTTCCGCCACGTTGAATAATATTGGAAACATCTGTTGTTGCCAAGTCACGAAATTCGCCTTCTATCATTCCCTGGTATCCATTCAAAATTCCGATTGGTTTGATGTTGTGCTCAATCGCTGTGCGTACGATAGCCCTTATCGCTGCATTCATACCGGGCGAGTCGCCACCCGATGTCATGATACCGATGTTTTTTGTCTGATGCATATTGTTTTTTAGGATAAGAGATCCAAAGCTGATTTTAATTTTGTGAGCATTACCGGAATTTCATCAATCGCACAAGTGCCCACACTTAATCGATACCATTCACTTTCTTTGTGGGCACCAAAGGCAGAAAATGGAACGATTGCCAATGACGCATATTGCAACAAAAAGGATGTCATTTCTGCTGTTGTATGAATAGTCTCTCCATTAGGTTGCTTGCGGTTTTTTAAGTTAAAACGTAAGGTGAGGTACATCTCCGCCATGGGCGATATCGCATCTACTGGGTAACCTTTTGCCCGTAAGTCCCTAATCCCCTCATAGATCAATTGTAAACGCTGTTCAATTTTTTGCCGGGTATCTTCGAGAAAGCGGTCAACAGCCTCACTATTCCGCAAAAATTTTGCCGTGGCAAGTTGCTCCGCCATTGGACTCCAGGCACCAATATGACTTAAAATGCCTTTCATTTTATCAATGACCTCCGTCGGCCCGAATGCCCAACCAACACGAACGCCGGTAGCACAAAACGCCTTACTGATGCCATCAATAAAAATTGTATAATCTGCAAGTTCAGGATACAAACTTACGGGATCGTAATGAACCGTGTCGCCAAAAGTAAGCGTCCAGTATATTTGATCGTAAAGAATGTATAAGGGTTTCTGTTGCGACGTTCTGTTATTATTTTCAGCGATGACTGCCTCGCATATACGGCTGAGTTGTTCTTTTGAAAAAACGGTTCCGGTTGGATTTAGCGGCGAACAGAGGGCCAGCAATGTTGCGTCCGGGAAATGAGGAATTAGTTCTTCGGCAGTAGGAAGAAAGTGATTTTCTGCATTTGTCTCAATACAAATATGCCGGCCATCTACAAAATGTGTATAATGATTATTGTTCCAGGAAGGCACCGGATAAATAATTTTTTCTCCCGCATCGCACAGGGTTCGATAGGCGGCATAAATTAAGGGGCGACCGCCACCTGAAACGAGAATAGACGCGGGGTCATAATCGAGATGAGTTTTCCGTTGAATAAAATCTGATACGGCTTCCCGAAGATCGCTACAACCATTGGCCGGCGGATAATTGGTTTTCTTCTGTCGATATGCTTGCACGATTTCATCTTCAAGTAACGCCGGGATAGGAAAGATCGTTGGATCAAAATCGCCTATCGTAAAATTGTAGATCTTATTTCCCTGCCTGATTCGTTCGCTGATCTCATTACCGAGCTTGATGATTTCAGATGGAATCAATGTATTAGCGAGTTGTGACACTTTACTCATAATTCAAATAAACATTTTTTATCCGAGAATTCATAATGTTTTTCAAATTTATATCGGATGATAAGAAAGACTTAACCCGCTGCGAACAATAAAATAAAACGCTTCTCAAACCTGAATTGTACGCTGATTCATGGAACTTTATTTTCTCAAATTATTGTTTATATTTGAACGGAGCCTTATACACTTAAAAGTTATGATCGATGCTAACCAATTGACTGAATGAACCCATACTGGAAAAAAATAATGAGGAGTTTGTTTTTCAGCATTGCTGCAAACAAGGCGATGCCGAAAAAATACTCAAGCTATCTGACCGCTAAAGCATTCAGAGAATTCAGCATCAACTTCAAACGTCACCTGAAAGATGTATTACTGATTTCCGCTGGTATTGTTTCCGCATCATTCGGGTTCAAAGGATTCCTGCTCACTAACCACTTTATTGATGGTGGGGTTACGGGCATATCATTACTGATCTCTGCTTTGTCGGGTTGGTCGTTGTCGCTGCTCATTGCTATTATCAATATCCCCTTTATTGTGCTAGGGTACAATATTATGGGACGAACGTTCGCGATCAAAACCGCTTTTGCAATCAGCGGCCTGGCACTTTGCATTTTTAGTGTCGATTTCCCCAATGTTACCGATGACAATTTACTTGTGGCTGTCTTTGGTGGTTTTTTTCTGGGTGGAGGTATCGGACTGGCCGTGCGGGGTGGGGCCGTTATTGATGGCACCGAAGTACTGGCCATTTACCTCAGTCGCAAATTCGGAACAACCATCGGCGACGTGATAATCGTGATCAATGTTCTGATATTTTCCGCGGCAGCGTATTTTCTTTCCGTCGAAACAGCTCTCTATTCAATGATCACATACCTGTCTGCTTCCCGTACCCTCGATTTTATTATAGAAGGGATTGAAGAGTATATTGGCGTCACTATTATTTCGTCGCATAGTGAAGAAATTCGGCAAATGATCATTGAAAAAGTGGGTCGTGGCGTAACAGTGTACAACGGCAAAGGAGGATTTGGCAAAAAAGGAGATACCAGAGACATCGACATTGTCTATACAGTGGTGACTCGTCTCGAACTCAATAAACTCAATACCGAAATTGAAAAGATAGATCCACATACCTTTGTGGTAATGAGTAGTATTAAAGATACCAAGGGGGGCATGATCAAGAAGCGCCCACTGAAACACTGAATGGGCAAACAGATTTAACTTGTATATTGTGTAAAAAATCAAGCGCAAATTGGCATCATACCGACTACCTTTTGATTTTAATGAAGTGATGTGGAAGCATTCCGGACCGGCAGCCTGGTGCTTTGTATCCTTACCACTACCTCTTGCCGATGAAATCAGATCCCATTTTAAATCCAACGAACAAGGGTGGGGGCGTCTTCCAGTCACAGCCATTATCGGCCAATCTACCTGGGAAACCGCAATATGGTTCGATACGAAAAGAAAGACCTATCTGCTACCCATTAAGTCGCTGATTCGCACTAAGGAAAACTTACAATGTGGTGTACCTGTCGACGTAAAGATTATCATATGAGCGTCAACAATAACCGCCACTAATTTCAACTACATTTCGTGAAAAGAGAGCGGATGGCTACACGGGATTCTTAGCGGAGAACTTCAATTCATTTTTTTGCAATCAGCGACAAACGCTTCAGGCAGCTGATTGGCGACGCTCCGTTTTGACTGCATCGCATGCCCTGTCACTGCCGCCTGGCGGTCAACGTATGTAGGAGATAAACCTGGAAGTATTTTTACAAGACAATGATTATCTTTACGCATGAAGAAATCAACGCTGATCATTGCAGTGGCTCTCCTGGCATCATGCGCTTCCCCTAATGCGGATAAAGCACCACTCGGGTATGATAAGACTTTAGGCATTGTTAACGTTACGCAGGAGGACAGCAACATGAACGATGCCATCGAGCACGCCAAGCGAACACTTAATGAATTTGATCAAGCGCTAACAAGTAAGCGGCCGGCTTTTAGTGATTTTTCTATAAAGAAGCGGTTTGAAACACCTGATGACAATGGAGAACATATGTGGTTGACTGATATTGAATTACAAAATGACCAATACCGTGGTGTGATCAACAATGATGCTGAATATACAAAAGAAGTGAAATTCGGAGATACGGTTTGGGTGAAAAAATCGGAAGTGACCGACTGGATGTATCTCGACAAAAATGTGCTGAAAGGTGGTTTTACCATTCGTGCCCTTCGCAATAAATTGAACGACGCAGAAAGGACTCAACTTGATCGTGATCTTGGATTTATCATCGAAGAAAAATAGCTGCACCCCGCGTGCTTGGGCATTCGGTGCTTTTCAGTATTCCTGAATTAAAAAGGATAGCCAATGGCGAAGTTCCAGATACCCGATTTGAATTTCAACTTGTCGAACGCAAATCCATAATGATCAGGTTCCTGGGGCTGCTTGATTGGGAAACCGACATCGATGCGGAAAATAAAAAAGGAGAAATCGAAACGGAGTCCTGCACCGGTAGAGATTGCCAGATCATGAAAAAAATATTTCGGATCAAATTCGCCACCCGGAATGTCTTTACTTTTGTTATATAGCCATATGTTACCGATATCGGCGAACAGGGCTCCTTTGACATTGATCACTCCTGAAAATAGTTTGAGCAAATTTCTCCTGTATTCCGTGTTGATTTCAAATTTCATATCACCTGTTCGGTCGATATACGTCGTGTTGGTTGCCGTATCGATCGAACGCCCTGGCCCAATGGTTCGTGCGCGCCATCCTCGATTGCTGAACGCACCACCTGCCGAATATCGTTTAATATAAGGGAGTACCTCCGAGTTGCCGACCGGTATACCCAGGCCAAGCATGACACGATTTGCCCATTCGCTTTTATTGAATCGAAGATAACGCCTGAGATCCGTCTCAAATTTTACATATTGTGCAATCGGTTCGATATGTTCCTGACTAAGTTGATAATACAAATAATCAACCCCTTTCAATATCGTACCGGCTTCCTCAAACGATATTTTTAAAGCGGTATTGTGTCGCAGAATATTCGCGGGGTTATTCTTGAACTCAAAAGAAATATTTTCGCCATAGATCGTGTTGTCTGAAAAGATATTCTTCAGGTATTGGTTTTGGTCAATTTTTTCTTTGAAAGAGACACTGAGAAATTTTTCCGGCACCTTGGTAATTGTCAGAAATGCTGGATTAAAGCGCCAGTATTTTTTACTGGTCTCCTTCCAACTATACCCGAAACTACCCGTTGCATTGACGATAGTATAGTTTTTTATTCGCTGGATCAAGCTATAGTTCAACGAAAATATTGTATAGGGTAATGTCTTTTTACTGAATATGCTTTGCTTGAGCGGAACAATAAATTTAGGAAACGTAAATTCAGACGTAAAGCTTGCATTGTTTCCCGACAAATAAAAATGCTTTTGACCGGTCAATACATCGTCGTTGCGGAATTCTGTAGAGTACGATCCACGAAGCAACATCTGGTTAGCCCCATGAAACAAGTTTCGGTTTTTGTAAATAGCACTTCCGCCAAAACCCAAAAAATAGTCTCCATCACTCGTACTGATATCACCCAATAAAGTCGCTTCCATTTTGGGGGATGTATTCAATGTGATGTAACAATTTAATTTACCGCTTTCATTCGCAATTTTATCAAATCGAATATTCACGAATTGAAACACACCGAGCTGATACAAACGGTTGATGGTTGCCTCCACATCCGTCGTATTGAAATCGGTACCCGGCTGAATGAAAATATTCCGTGCGATCACCTTACGGTTCACCGGCAACGTTTTGTATTTAAAATAGATCCCGTCAAGCATCGACCGGGTTTCATTCACCTCAGGCTGTTTGCTGTACATATCATTGATCTCCACATAAATATTTTTAAATTGGTAGACCTGCGTATAAGAACTGTCTTTTGTTTTTTCGAAACGGATGATAATATTGATCGTGTTGTTTTCGGTTTTTTCTCTACTGAATTGTAACGATTGTTCAAACGGATCTTCAGAGAGTTTCAACAAAGATTGTCGATTGGCAGTATCGATTATAAAACTGATATTGTCCATTTTAAAATCGTACAGCCCACTATTTCTGAATATTTTATACAGCCGTTCACGTTCGAGACCACAACTGAAATTGGT
>CAZFKA010000163.1:0-7068 GCA_964519155.1 uncultured Bifidobacterium sp.
AATTTTTTCTATCTATAAATGATAGATAGAAAATTTGTATTAAAAAAAATTGCATATTAATTAAAAAATATTTTTGTTCGACTGAACTTTTTGATTACTTTTGCGTTCCCAAAAAAACAACAGTCATGGCGCGTATTTGTCAGGTAACCGGAAAATCACCACTGAAAGGTAATAAAGTATCTTTTTCGAATAAGAAAAGCATACGCCGTTTTATGCCTAATTTGCAAAGCAAACGTTTCTATTTAGCCGAAGAAGATAAATGGATCACCTTGAAACTGTCTGCAAATGGTATGCGTACGATCAATAAGATCGGTTTGTTCAATATTGTAAAACAAATGCGTGCTGCTGGCGAAAAAATCTAATCTGATCTTATTTAAAGTATAATACAATGGCAAAAAAAGGTAACAGAGTGCAAGTGATTTTGGAGTGTACAGAGCATAAAGATTCAAATATGCCCGGTACAAGCCGCTATATCACCACCAAAAACAAAAAAAATACGACCGAAAGAATCGAACTGAAAAAGTATAACCCGATTCTTAAAAAATATACTGTTCACAAAGAAATAAAATAATAAGTCATGGCAAAAGCAGCTAAAACCGCACAGAAAAAAGATTTGAAAGCATCAGCTGATGCAAAAAACTGGACCAAGGTGATACGTGCAGTACGTAGCCCTAAAACCGGAGCTTATACCTTTAAGGAAAATATTGTCCATAAAGATAAGGTCGCTGATTTCCTGAAAAAATAATTGAATCTATTACTGATATTATTAGCCATCCCTCAAAAGGGTGGCTTTTTTTGTTTCGGGTATTTTTGAACAACAATAAGTCCGCTGCCCGGTGCTGCTAACTTTCCGCTGCGCGTTAATTTATCGCTTTGAAAATGCAATCATTCACTTAACTTTATCGCTAAAAAATCAACCTGTTATGAAACGAAGACAATTTATTCAACGATCTGCGGTGGCTACATTGGGCCTCGCCTTGCCTGCCTCATTGCTCAAAGCGCAAAACCGGGCCTGCTCCACTTTTTTCCAAGAACACAAATGGCATAGCAATAAAAATGATAGTTACAAAATCACGATAGACCTGTGCAAAAACACAGTTACTGCATTTGAAAATGCTACCGCCGAAAACAAGATCTTCCGATTGGGAATCAATGAAAATATCAAAAATGCCCAGAATACTTATGATATTAAAGAGTATAAGGCTGAACTTCGCATCACCGGAGTAAAAAAAATGACGGATTCATTTACGGGTTATAAACTTGAAACCGACTTCTTACAAGAAAATAAAAAGGAGTTTGAACTTCCCAAAGAACTCAATGTAAAAAAACTCAGTCTGCTGTATCATGGTAAAAATGATCTGTCGACCATTGATCTCCTCGATAAAAAAGGCAATGTATACCTGACCCTCACCGAGAAAGCCCCGGTCAATACCGGCAGCGATGATGGAGATGACGACTGCTTTATCACAACTGCCTGTACGGCTACTTTAGGCAAACCCGACAATTGCGAAGAACTGACTACGCTGCGCCAATTCAGAGATGAGGTGTTAAAAAAAGATGATGCAGGAAAACAACTGGTGGCTGAATACTATCATATTGCACCGGGTATTGTTCAGGCCATTAATCAACGTCCTGACCGCTTTGACGTGTACACCAACATCTATCGTGAAATGCTGGCACCCACCCTCCAGTGTATCAGTATTCATGATCATGTGAATGCGATACGGATTTATAAGGATTATACGTTCAAACTCAAAGCACTTTACGGATCAAACTAAGCTAAAGAAACATTTTTTATCGTTTTAGCCGTTTTACTTTTTACATCATGCAACAGCCTTATTTACTCAATTGCAAAGGCAGGGTATTTGAAATCTCCTCTCCCATTGTGATGGGTATTTTGAATGCAACACCTGATTCATTTTATAATCGTGGGCGCGACAGTGCACCGGAAGCGCTATTACGCGAAGCGGAAAAAATGCTCGAACAGGGAGCTACAATTCTTGATATTGGTGGAATGAGTTCACGACCGGGGGCCGAAGACATAAGTGCTGCAACTGAACTCAACCGGGTAATACCGGTACTGACCCGTATCAAAACACACTTTCCGGATTGTTTTATTTCCATTGATACTTTTCGTACAGCCGTGGCCGAAGAAGCGATTCAGGCCGGTGCTGATATGGTGAACGATATCACGGCAGGCGAAAACAATCCTGCGATGCTGACCCTGGCCGCACAATACAAGACGCCCTATATTGCGATGCATATGCAGGGAAAGCCCGCCACCATGCAAGTTGATCCGATTTATAACAATGTAGTGGAAGAAGTGTATGATTTTTTTACCGGTGTCGTTGACGCCTGTCGGGTTGCAAATGTGCATGATGTGATACTCGATCCGGGATTTGGTTTTGGTAAAACGCTTGCGCATAATTTTCAGTTACTCGCAGATTTCAAATTGTTCAGGCAACATCAAAAACCTATGCTGGCAGGCATTTCGCGTAAATCAATGGTGTGTAAACCTTTGCAAGTCAACCCGGATAAAGCCCTGAATGGCACAACCGCTTTGCATATGCTGGCTTTACAAAACGGCGCTGATATCTTACGGGTACATGATGTAAAGGAAGCCGTGGAGTGTATAAAATTATTTGAAAACTATCGTCAATTTGCCGATTAGTTAAGGCTAAAGCTTTAATTTGCGTTGTTTCAATTATGAGTCAGTACGTGGTCATTATCGGTCCGGCATATCCGTTGCGGGGCGGCTTATCCTCTTTCAACGAGCGACTGGCCCTTGAATGTATGCACAACGGTTTTCGAACCGAGATCTATACGTTTTCGCTGCAATACCCTGGATTTCTTTTTCCGGGTACTACGCAATATTCTACCGAAGACCCGCCCGAAAAATTGACGATTTTCGAAAAAATCAATTCCGTAAATCCGCTCAACTGGTGGCTGACCGGTCGTGAATTGCGACGCAAAAAGCCTGATCTCATTATCGTTCGTTATTGGTTGCCTTTTATGGGTCCGTGTTTGGGCAGTATTTTACGCATCGTGAAAGGAAATGGACATACCCGGGTGATTTGCATTGCAGACAATATTATTCCCCATGAAAAAAGATTTGGCGACCGTGCATTTACAAAATATTTTCTGCAACCTATTGATGCCCTGATCACCATGAGCGAAAAGGTACTCAATGATGCAAAAAAAATGAGCGATAAGCCTGTTCAACAAATCGTACATCCTTTGTATGATAATTTTGGAGCTCCTGTTGAGAAACGCCTCGCCAGGCAGCATTTACAACTCCCTGAAGAGCGGCCCGTAGTGCTCTTTTTCGGATTTATACGCAAATACAAAGGACTCGATCTGTTGTTACAAGCCATACAACTGTTAAAAAGCAGAAACTATTTTGCCTCCCGGGATGTGCTATTCCTTATCGCTGGTGAATTTTATGAAAATGCTTCACCTTATTTGGCGTACATCGAACAACATGCGCTTGCCCCCCATCTTTTGCTTAAAACAAATTTTATAGCCGATAGCGAAGTGAAATACTACCTTAGTGCAGCCGACTGTGTAATACAACCCTATAGAAGTGCCACACAAAGCGGTGTAACCCCCTTGGCTTACCATTTCGAAATTCCCATGTTGGTGACAAATGTGGGTGGACTGCCCGCCCTTGTACCTCCGGGTGTAGGCATGATTTGTGAACCCGATGCCGAATCGATCGCAACACAAATCGAACAATTTTTTGCCGGCGATCGTACACAATATGTCCAGCATATTCAAGAAGAAAAGAAAAAGTATAGCTGGGAAAAATTAGTGGATGCTATCGTAACTTTAGCCGAAAATACGAAGCAAAAAAATGGATCTTAATTCATTTTTACCGAGGCTTAAATAAACAATAAATACCCAAAGCATGATATATCGAAGCAAAGCACCCTTACGAATCGGATTGGCCGGTGGTGGCACCGATGTGAGTCCTTATAGCGATCTGTATGGAGGCGCCATTCTCAATATTACGGTATCGATGTGTGCCCATGCCCATATCGAAGTCATAAGCGGCGACGATATTGTAATTGAAGCGTTTGATCGCGGGGAGCGACAATCTTTTCCGGTCGCGAATAATCTGCCGATTGATGGTACATTAGATCTCGCCAAAGGCGTGTATAACCGCATTCAGCGCGACTATCCTTTCCCCCCTCGTGCTATAAAAATTTCGACCTATGTAGATGCTCCGGCCGGTTCAGGTTTGGGTACTTCTTCAACCCTTGTCGTGGCGATATTAGGCGCTTTTGTTGAAATGCTAAAGTTGCCCTTAGGTGATTATGATATTGCCCACTATGCCTATGAAATTGAGCGAAAAGACCTCGCCCTTTCCGGTGGTCGCCAGGATCAGTATGCTGCCACCTTTGGTGGAGTCAATTTCATGGAGTTTTATGAAGACGACAAGGTCATCGTTAATCCCCTCCGTATCCGAACCCAATATTTACACGAGCTTGAAAATAATTTACTCTTGTTTTACACCGATACCAGTCGTGAGAGTGCAAAAATTATCGACGAGCAAACAAAAAATGTACAGAATAAAAACGAAAAATCGATTGAGGCCATGCACAAACTCAAAGAACAGGCACAACAAATGAAAGTTGCATTGCTCAAAGGAAAGTTGCATGAAATTGGCCGTATACTGGATTACGGCTTTCAGCAAAAAAGACTAATGGCACACAATATCAGCAACGATACCATCGAACAATTATATGATACGGCTATCGCTGCCGGGGCCACCGGTGGAAAGATCAGTGGGGCCGGTGGTGGTGGATTCATGATCTTTTATTGTCCGGGCAATACCCGATACTCCGTTATCGAAGCCCTTCAAAAAAGTAATGGACAAGTTAGAGAATATACCTTTACCAAAAACGGTTTGCAAACCTGGACGGTTGAGTAAATCAATTACTTAGGATCGCCATTGCCCGTAAAGTAAATGTGCTCGAATATTGAACAATTTCGCCGGCAGAAAAAGTTGCGGCTGTTCCGCGCAAGGGTTTTTCATTATATTTGACCCTTAAAACATCAACCTATGTTCGGTATCAATTTTATTAAATTCGACTCCATGACTTATGTCATCAAGTATAGCAATGGTAAGGTGAGTAAGGAAGGCCGTGGACTGTCGTTTTTTTACTATGCCCCTACTACCTCTATTTCAGCTGTTCCCATCGGTAGCAATAGTCTTCCATTTATATTCAATGAAACCACCAAAGATTATCAAACCGTAACCATACAGGGGCAAATCTCTTATAAAATAGCCGATCCAAAACTGCTGGCTGATGTCCTTGATTTTACCGTCAATGCGAATGGTGTGTATAAGAAAGATGATACAGAAAAACTGAACCAGACCATTGTCAATGAAGCGCAAACCGCTACGTCATCCTTCATTCACCAAATCGGTCTCAAAGAGGCTATTCGTTCGGCCAAGCCGGTTGAAAAAAATATCACCGAAGGATTAGGTGCGTCAAATGCCATAAAAATGTTGGGGATCGAAATACTGAGCATCAATATTTTGGCCATCAAAGCGAGTCCGGAAATGGAGAGAGCCTTGGAGACGGAAACCCGTGAAAGTCTGCAACAGGAAGCCGATCAGGCTATTTATGCCCGTCGAAATTTTGCCGTTGAGCAGGAAAGAAAGATCAGGGAAAGCGAATTGAATACGGAGATCGCTGTGGAAGAAAAAAACAAACAGATCGCCGAAAAGCAGGCTGAAACCGAAGTGCAAAAAGCCGAAAATGAATTGAAACTACGCGAGATGAAAGTACAAGCCGATATTGCGATTGAAAATCAACGCAAGGTGTTGCTCGAACAAAAAACAGCCAATGAAGTGAAGGAAGCCGATACCCGTGGATATGTGATAGAAGCTAACTTGAAACCTTATAAAGGAATTGATTGGAAACTGCTTACCGCGTTAAACAACAATGCTGACCCCCGATTCAATATGTCGCTAGCCTTTCGTGAACTGGCAGAGAATGCTGAAAAAATCGGTAATCTGAATATCAGTCCCGACCTATTGGATAGTTTATTGAACAGTCAGAAATAACCCCATGGCGATTGAGTATGGTATTATTGTAAAAAACAAAACCCGTTTGGAAACGCTTGTTGAACGGTTTAATACACGGGCTCAGGCAAAGTTTTATATTGAACGGAATGGGGGCAATTTCCATGATTATGAAAAGGAACATGAAGTTTTTCATGCGTCTTTATCGATCGTGCAGCGTCAGCTTTCCACTTTATTGAAGAACAAAATCGTAGAGCGAAATTTTCTACCCTCCTTCATTTTCGACGATCGGCAGGTGGTGATCACGGTGGGGCAGGATGGACTGGTAGCCAACGCAGCAAAATATGTGCAACAAATTCCCATGATCGCCGTAAACCCCGATGTGGAACGATTTGATGGTATACTGCTTCCATTTACCCCTGAAACATTTTTACCGGCAGTTGACCGGGTAATGAACAATAAATATATGGCAAACAGGTGTTCGTTTGCAGAAGCGAAATTGAACGACGGACAACGATTGCTGGCCTTCAATGACCTGTTTATCGGCGCTACCACCCATGTGTCGGCGCGTTATCAAATCACCTACGCTCGACACACCGAAGAACATTCATCTTCGGGAATCATTGTATCCACCAAAGCCGGAAGTACCGGATGGATGAGTTCAATTTTCAATATGAGTGCGGGTGTGGAGAAATTTCTTGAGCAGCGAGAACCAACAAAAAGAAACGTTTCGTTGCAGCAAGATGAACTCATTTTTGCAGTGAGAGAGCCTTTTGCCAGTAAGCAATCGCAAACCGGTATTGAAGCGGGTATCATAACCAAGGATACGCCATTACTCCTTCAATCGAGGATGCCCAATAATGGTTTGATCTTTTCTGATGGAATTGAAAGTGACTTTTTAAAATTCAATGCCGGCGCCCTCGCCCAAATTGGCATCGCACCCGAAAAAGCAAATCTGGTGCAGCCATAATCGCTTTTTTTTGGCAGCGAAAAAAACAAACAACTAGTAGCTTCACTGCGCAATAACCCCGAGC
>CAZFKA010000164.1:0-7037 GCA_964519155.1 uncultured Bifidobacterium sp.
ATATAAATTGGTCGCGATCATTTGTTCGAGCAATCCGTCTGCTTCGGTAGCGATCTCGCCTCCTAAAAACACACCGGCGTTATTGATGAGGATATCAACCCGGCGAAATTCCTTGATCACATCTTTGGCAAAATCTTCTACCTGACGTTGAACGGACAAATCGACCACACTGTAAAATATGCGTACGATATTATTGATTGCAGATAGATCAGCAACGGCCGCAATCAATTCTGATTCCGTTCGTGCACAAATGAAGACATGACAACCTTCTTCAACAAATTTTTCTGCGATGGCTTTTCCGATCCCTTTGCTCGCTCCCGTTATAACAACATTCATCTGATGGTATTTAACAACAAAGTAAACCAAAATTTAAAACAAAAATGCATCGAACACATGATTTTGAGACCAGTATACTGTAAAAAATGGAAATGATTTTTGCAGCAAAAAAGTCCTAATTTCGTCACATGCGAAGGCAACTGCTTTTTTTACTGCTTGTAATGGGCTTAAGTCTGTCAATCTTCAGTTTTCTCCCTGTCAAAAAAGATGTCGCGATCGTTCAACGCCCCTGGCTCGATTCGGTTTTGTCAACACAACATGATACCACTTATCTCATCAATTTCTGGGCCACCTGGTGTGTACCTTGTGTAGCGGAATTGCCCGATTTTGAAAAAATACACAACAAATACCGCGATCAAAAAGTAAAGGTCATTTTAATAAGCCTCGATTATGTTAAAAAGAAAGACGATGTACTCATTCCTTTCCTGGCAAAAAAAGCAATAGATGCAACCGTAGTCTTGCTGAATGAACCGGATGCCAATAGCTGGATTGATCGGGTAGACCAGCAATGGAGTGGTGCTTTGCCGGGCACTCTTCTGCTGAATAAAAGCAAGCGCTTACACATATTTTTCGAAAAAGAACTTAACTTTGAACAGTTAGATTCTTTGATTCAACAAACAATTCAATAAAAAACAACTATGATCAACAAACTGTTTTTAATCGTTTGTCTTTTGACTGCGGGTTTATGCCGGGTCAACGCAGCCGATGCGCTTACCGGTTATCGTGTGGGGGATACAATCCGCGACTTCAATCTCAAAAATATTGACGGTAAATTTAAAACTCTAGCTGACTATCAGCATACCAAGGGGTTAATCATCATATTCACCTGCAACCATTGTCCCTTCTCGATTTCATATGAAGACCGTATCATTGCCCTCCAAAATAAATATGCTTCACTCGGGTTTCCGGTGGTTGCGATCAACCCAAACGATGCTGTAGCCTATCCACTTGATTCGTACGAAAATATGCAGGAGAGAGCGCAAGAGAAACGTTTTAATTTCGATTATTTGCATGATGAGAGCCAGACGGTGGCCAAAACATTTGGTGCCACCAATACCCCCCATGTTTTTATTGTTTCAAACCGAAATAATTTTTTTACCGTAGCGTATATCGGAGCAATCGACGACAATTCTTATGAGCCGCAAAGCGTTAAACACCGGCATGTGGAAAATGCCGTAGATCAATTGCTCAAGAATGATCCGGTAGCTGTGACCAAAACCAAGGCGTTGGGTTGTAGTATTAAATGGAAAAAATAGATCTACGATCAAAAAAAAATGCTGCCACTCAGGACAGCATTTTTTTCTAAAACAATTAAAAGCAATTGCTGCTTTCTATTTTTTGGCGCTGATATTCAGCATGATTTTCACTTCCGGATAAATGAACTTATCTCCAAGCGATTTGTCATTGCCATAAAACAGACCCCACTGTGTTCTGTCGATATTAAAATTCGCCGTAGCATTTACACCCATATCATTAATGGTAACTTTAGCCGGAAAACTCACATTTTTAGTGCTGTCTTTCAGGGTCAGGTTGCCGCCAATTGTATGCGTCGCATTGCTGTCGTTCGCCAAGGGTGCACAACTGGTGATCTCAAATTTGGCTGTTGGATATTTTGCCACATCAAAAAAGTCAGGTGATAATAAATGACCTTTCAATTTCGCACTGGTTGGCGAATCGATACCGGCATCAGTAATGATCATTGAATTGATGTCGATCGTAAATTTACCGGCGCTGATATTGCCTTCACTTACGGTCAGGTTTCCTTCAGTCAGCGTAAAATCACCTCCATGAGTGCCCACTGGTTTAGTACCGATAAAAGAAACTTTACTACTTGCTTTGTCAATTTGGTAATTCGCTCCGGCACCTTGTGCTGCTTCTTGTTTATCGGCTGTTTTTGCGGTTTCCCCTTCAGGTCCTGACTGACAGGAGGCTAACATGGCGAGAATGGCTAATGATAAGATCGTTTTTTTCATATTTTATTTTTATTTAGGCCGCAAAGATATAAAGATTATATTATATGTTGAAACATCTATTTTGTTAATGCTAATAATTCTATGTTAACAAATTATGAAACGCTTTTTGCAAAAATGATGACTTGGCATGTATCTTTGCGCTTTCAAAAAAAATTCTATCTAACATGCAAGAATCAGGAATAAAGAACCAAGCCGCCAGTTTATCCGCATTAGGCATACAAGCTTCCATTGTTCATTGGAATTTGTCGCCTGAAACCCTTACACAACATACAGTTGACCGTGAACAGGGAACGATTACCGACACCGGGGCACTGGCTGTAAGAACCGGAAAATTCACCGGTCGCTCGCCAAAAGACAAATTCACGGTGAAAGATGCCGTGACTGAAAACAGCGTGGATTGGAGCGATATCAATATTGCGATATCTCCTGAACATTTCGATGCAATTTACAATGATATTACTGCCTATCTGGGTGGGAAAGAACTTTGGGTACGTGACGCGTTTGCGTGCGCTGACCCTAAACATCGCCTGAATATTCGTGTCATTAATGAGTATCCCTGGGCAAATCTGTTTTGTTATGATCTGTTTCTGCGGCCCAGCGAAGAAGAGATCAAATCACAGGAAGCAGATTGGATTATTATTCAGGCACCCGGTTTTGAAGCCAATCCTGAAAAACATGGAACGCGTCAAGCGAATTTCACCATCGTAAATTTCACCAAGAAAATGATCCTCATCGGCGGCAGTGCGTATACCGGTGAAATGAAAAAGGGCATTTTCGGGGTATTAAATTATATTTTACCACACGATAAAGGTGTACTCAGTATGCACTGTTCTGCTAATGAAGGAAAAGAAGGCGATGTAGCCCTGTTCTTCGGTTTGAGTGGAACGGGTAAAACAACTTTGAGTGCCGATCCGGAAAGAAAACTGATCGGCGATGATGAGCATGGTTGGGACAATGGTTCTGTTTTCAATTTCGAAGGGGGTTGTTATGCAAAATGTATCGACCTGACTGAAGAAAAAGAACCCCAGATTTTCAAGGCCATCAAACCCAATGCGTTGGTTGAAAATACGACCTATCTTGAGGGAACGAATGCGGTGAACTTTGCCGATGGCAGTATTACAGAAAACACCCGGGTTGCCTACCCTATTCATCATATTTCAAATGCCAAAGAACCCAGTATCGGCGGTGACCCCAAAAATATATTTTTCCTGACCTGCGATGCTTATGGTATTCTCCCGCCAATTTCGCGACTCAGTAAAGGTCAGGCAATGTATAATTTTATCAGTGGCTATACGGCAAAAGTGGCTGGTACTGAAGTGGGGGTTACTGAACCACAGGCAACCTTCAGTGCTTGTTTCGGAAGAGCATTTTTACCCCTTCACCCAACCCGTTACGCTGAACTGTTAGGAAAAAAACTGGAAGAACATCCTGACGTAAAAGTTTGGCTGATCAATACCGGTTGGAGCGGCGGGCCTTATGGTATAGGGCAACGTATGAAACTGAGTTACACGCGTGCCATGATTACCTCAGCCATGAAAGGTGAACTGGATGCTGTAGACTATCAGGCTCATAGTGTTTTTGGGTTCGATATGCCTACGACCTGTCCGAACGTACCTGCCGAACTGCTGGTACCTGAAAATACCTGGGCAGATAAAGAAGAGTATAACAAAAAAGCCTTTGAACTAGCGGCCATGTTTGTGAAAAACTTTGAAAAATATGCTGCACAGGCTAACGACGAAATTCTCAGCGCAGCGCCAAAGGTTCTTCAAAACGCCTAATCTTACCGCCTGAAAACGGGTCAGATTCAATCCATTAATCGTAGTACATTTACAAAGTGATTTCGCGTAACACGATACAAAAAGTAAATGAAGCTGCCGATTTGCTGGATGTTGTTGGCAGTTTTATCAAACTGAAAAAAAGAGGCGCTAATTATCTGGGCAACTGTCCTTTTCATAACGAAAAAACGCCGTCTTTTACCGTATCTGCTACAAAGGGCATTTACAAATGTTTCGGTTGTGGGAAAGCTGGAAACGTAATCACTTTTTTGCAAGAACATGAGAAATTGACTTATCCGGAAGCAATTGTCTGGTTGGCTAAACGTTATCATATCGAAGTAGAAGAAACCGAACAAAGCAATGCGCAAAAGGAGCAACGCCTCACGGAGGAAAGTTTACGCATAATTAATAATTTCGCGACGACTTACTTTCAGGAAAATTTACAAAGCCCGGAAGGCGAAGCAATCGGCTTATCCTATTTCCGTGAACGGGGATTCCGCAAAGAAACGATCGAAAAATTTCAATTGGGATATTGTCCCGAGAATCGTGATGATCTTCCGCGCAAAGCCCTTGAAAAAGGATATCAAAAAGAACTCTTGCTTAAAGCAGGTTTGGTATTTGAGCGAAATCAGCATCTGAGCGCCATTTATGCCGGCAGGGTCACCTTTCCCATTCATAATCAAAGTGGTCGGGTCATTGGTTTTGGTGCGCGCATTTTGCGCAGCAACGAAAAATCGCCCAAATATATCAATACCCCTGAAAATGAAATTTATACCAAGAGCAAATCATTATACGGTTTGTATTTTGCTAAAAATGCCATTGCAAAGTTCAATGAATGTCTGCTGGTTGAAGGCTATACAGACGTAATATCATTACACCAAACCGGTATCGAAAACGTGGTAGCCAGTAGTGGAACCTCACTCACCGAAGAACAGCTCAAACTTATCAAACGATTTACGCCAAACCTTACCATACTGTATGATGGTGATGCAGCCGGAATCAAAGCTGCGTTGCGTGGTTTGGATATGGCTGTTGAACAAGGGATGAATGTACAGGTGGTACTGCTACCCGATGGTCACGATCCGGACAGTTATGTGCAAGAAGTCGGCACCGAACAATTTTCGACATTTATCGCTGGAAATAAAAAAGATATTATTGTTTTTAAACTGGAGGTTTCTTTGCAGGAAGCACGTCATGATACCTTAAAAAAGACGGCACTGATCAACGAGATTGCAGAAACCCTCTCGAAGATCAATCGGCTCGAAGATTTTAGTAAGCAACAGGATTATATCAGACGATGTGCAGAGTTATTACAAATTGATGAAGAAGGCCTGATATCGCTGGTCAATAAAAAGATCAGGGAAAAGGTAGTCAAACGCGAACAATTACCGGCAGCGGATGCGAAAGAACTCGAACAACAGAGCGCTCCCGACGTAGTGCATACGCAAGATGAGCCATCCCATTTATTGCGAAAAGATTACCTCCAGGAAAAAGGCTTGATCAAAATATTACTTGAATACGGCAACAGACCTTACGATGAAGTTGTCAGCATTGCCGAATATATCAAACTAAAATTGGGCGAAGTTGATTTTGTGAATGAACTGTGGCAAAGAACCTACCACGAATATTATCGCCTGCTGGAGAGCACGCTGCAATACCCCGATGTCAAAGCGTTTACTTACCATGATGATGAAATGATCAGAAGCGCCGCGATAGAGTCATTATACTTCCCTTATGAACTCAGTGAAAACTGGGAAGTAAAACATCATATCAAAACCCCCACCCGTGAAGAAACCTTTATGGAAGATATCAACAAAACGGTAATTTATTTTTTGCTGAGAAAAATAAAGGCCATTTGTGTAGAATTAGTGGAGGAATTAAAATCAAGCGAACAAAATCTGGAGGAAGTAATGGTCATTCAAACATCTTACGCTGAACTTAAGCGAAACGAAATCGCTTTGCTGGAGCAATTCAGAACAGTATTGGCGCGGTAAACTATAGACCTCTTTGTTTCATAGCCTCGAAACAAATGATACCGGCAGCAACCGACACATTTAAACTATCAAAATCGCCTTTCATAGGAATCATAAAAGTTTCATCGCAGGCTTTAAGCGTTTCACGCGAAATACCTTTATCCTCTGACCCCATAACAATACAAGATGGGCCGGTAAAATTCATTTGCAAAAGCGATTGACCGGACTGTATATCACTTGAAAAAATAGAGATGCCATTTAGTTTCAACTGTTCGAGAATAGATTGCATACTTTTCTCTCTGCAAAATGTGATCTGCATCAAGGCCCCGGCTGAAGTCTTTACCATATCCTCATGGAGAGGTGCCGCATTCTTTTCACTGAATACAACCGCATCGATCCCACAGCATACAGCGCTCCTGATAATGGCTCCGGTATTGCGTACATCGGTTATGCCATCGAGCAAAAGCAATAATGGTACCTTACCCTGATCGTACAGATGAGAAATAAGATCTTGCAAGGGGGTATAACTAACGACAGCACCATACGCAACTATTCCCTGATGCGCGCCCCTCACCAGTGTATTGAGTTTTTCAATCGGCACCCGTACGATCGGAATATTTTTACTTTTTGCCAGTCGCAGGATATCCCCGATCGTATCTCCGGTGATTTGATGATGCATCAATATCCTGTCTATGCCTTTGTCATGCTGCAAAGCTTCCAAAACCGGATTTCTTCCGTATATCAGCGATTTTTGACTTTTCATGGGTTACCTGTTTATAATGAACTTGGCCGTTTCGATAATTTTTCCATACGCATCAAGGGCAATCACGACATAAATACCATTGGGATAGGTTTCCATATCTTCAAAAATCACTTCCTCGGTATTTTTATCAAAATCGTGCGACTGCAGTTTTTTTCCGATCAGGCTTCGGAGTTCGACCTTAGCAATTTTACTGTTTTCAGCATGCTGAGTATTGCGT
>CAZFKA010000165.1:0-7036 GCA_964519155.1 uncultured Bifidobacterium sp.
TGGTATAGGTACCCGGTTTTTTTACTTCACCAACAATTGTCACGCGAATGGTACGCGATTTACCTAATTGTACATCCACCGCTGTATTGGCGGGCACCACTTTTCGAAATTTTGCTGCAATGAGTTTCGAAGCAGCGTCAAGCGTTAGTCCTTGTACATATATTTTGCCAACCAATTGTGGAAATATCGAACCGTCTTTAGCGATGGTGTAAGATTTTTGCAACTCACCGGCGTTCCACAAGGCAACAATCAGTTCATCTCCCGGGCCAAGACGATAGTCGAGTGGCGGCACAGAGGGTGCTTTATCAGACAGATCGAAAGAATTATTATTGAAAAAATCTGCCCCATAGACCTTCTTCGTCGGTAAATTTGAAGAATCCTTATCGACAAATTTGATATCAGCATTTTCGCGGTTGGTTTCGAGGTATCGGAGGTATTCCGGGTCATTTTTGTATAACTCCCGCAGCATTTGATCTTGTACGCTGGGGTTATTCATATCCTGAAAATTCAGTGGATTTTTGTCGGGATTGCCTTGGCTATTATTGGTATTGCTATTGTTCTGATTGTTGCCGTCGTTGGTATTGTTCTGATTGGTATTGTTTCTGCCCTTATCAAAAAAATTGCCATTGTTTTGTTGGTTCTGGTCTATATAGGGATTAGAGTTATAGGGATTGCTGTTGTAAGGGTTGGAGTTATAGGGATTGGCATTATTTTGATTAGCGGGAGGCTGACCATTGTTTTGATTAGTATTCTGATTACTTCTTGGACTTTCATTGCTGCCTGTATTTCCCGGTTGCGCAAAAACCATAAACGGCACAATAACAAGTAGGGTTAAAAAGAGTTTCTTCATAATTTAAAGTTTTCAAAAATAATCAATTCTCATTAAGAAATGCGTCCAATCGCATCTAACAGGGTGTTAAATTCGCTCCAGATCGAAGCTACAACGTCTTTTGCCGGTACGATATTGCTGATCATAGAAGATATTTGGCCGATTTCGAGTTCGCCATTTTGCAGATCGCCTTCAAACATTCCCTTTTTTGCTCTTGCCTTTCCCAGAATTTCCGTCAAGGTGGCTTCGTCGGCACAATCGTTCTCAGCCTTTTTCAACGTCTGGTAAAATTCATTTTTTAATAGCCTGACGGGTGTGAGTTTCTTTAGCACGAGTTCTGTATCGCCTTCCGTGGCGGTCGTTATATACTCTTTAAAATTGACGTGACTCGATGCCTCAGGTGTACACACAAACCGCGAGCCGATCTGCACGCCTTCGGCACCCAATACCATGGTGGCTAACATGGCACGACCATCGGCAATGCCACCTGCGGCAATCAACGGGATATCGATTTGTTTGCGTACAGACGGAATAAGACACAAAGTAGTGGTTTCTTCACGTCCGTTATGTCCGCCGGCTTCAAACCCCTCGGCAACCACAGCATCTACGCCGGCATCTTGACACTTTTGTGCAAACCGCGCCGATGACACAACGTGCACCACGATAATGCCCTGTTCTTGCAATCGCTTAGTCCAGGTTTTGGGGTTGCCTGCCGATGTGAACACGACCGGCACTTTATGCTTCAAAATGATATCGATATGTTGATCAATGTCTGGATACAGTAAAGGAAGATTAACTCCAAAAGGCTTAGTACAGGCTGCTTTGCATTTTGTAATATGTTCGTCGAGCGTGGCCGGATACATACTTCCGGCGCCGATCAGACCCAGCCCTCCCGCATTGCTTACAGCGGAAGCGAGCTTCCAACCTGATGCCCATATCATTCCAGCTTGAATGATGGGATATTGAATACCAAAAAGGTCTGTGATTCGGTTATGGAATGAAGAACGGTCGGCTGATCGCGTACCAAAATTTTGCATATATGCTCGCTTTTACTTTTTCGTGAAAAAAATCTGTTGTGATTGAATTAATATGATGGTTGGCAACTTCGTGGTCGTTAAAAATTAAACAACTATCAAACTTTATTTACTAAGGTCTATTTCGGTATTGTCACCAATATTCAGACTTTGACTCGCTCCTGCAATAAGCGCGTCACTGCCGATCAACGAATTGTGTAAAACAACTTTTTCGAGAACAGAATATGATCCGATAATCGAATCGCGTAGTATTGAATTCTGAACAACCGCTTTTTCTCCTATGGTGACATTTGGACCGATAATCGAATTTTCAATTTTACACCCTTCAGCAATACTCACCGGATGTATGACAATGGTATTATCGAAAAACGGAATTTCTTCAGAAGCGAATTCGACTTTGTTAAGCAATATGGCATTGGTTTCCAACAGATTTTCCTTTTTACCACAGTCGAACCAGTTTGCCACCTGAAAAGTACCGATCTTAACGTTATTTTGAACCATCGAATTGATCACATCCGTAAGATGGAACTCCGGTTGGTTTTCATTTTTTAAATAATCTTTTTCCACTGTAGAAAACAATAAGTTGCTTTCTATGATTTTGTATATCCCCACAAGCGCGAGATTCGTTTTAGGAATCAGGGGCTTCTCAACAAGATTCTTTATCCAGCCATCGTGAGTTAATTCGGCCACGCCAAAATGTTGGGGTGCGTCTACTTTTTTAACCCCCACCAAGGAATGAGGTGCAGAAAGGATATCACTCAAACGGTAATCACAAATTGTGTCACCATACACGATCATAATCTCTTCATGATCAGCGACGAATTCTTTGGCGAGAAACACAGCATGTCCGGTGCCCGATCGTTCATTTTGCACCACAAATTCTGCCCGGATATCGGGATATTTTTCCAGTACATAATGCTTTATTTTTTCACCCAGATAACCAATGATAAAAATAAAATCCTCCTGCCCACTTTCAATAAATTGGTCGATGATAAAGCTCAGAATGGTTTTACCAGCCAGCGGAATCAGGGGTTTGGGTTGGGTATAGGTATGCGGCCGCAATTTTGCCCCAGCGCCGGCGACGGGAATTATTACTTTCATATGGTCAGTATTTACGCTGTAAGCAGCAAAACGCCTGCTTGTTGGAAATCTTAAGTCTGATATTCAAAATTCAAATTTATATCATTTATCTTTAACAGCTAAATTTACAAAACAAATAATATGACAGTCGATCAGGAAATATTCGATTTGATACAAGAAGAATATCAACGGCAACAATCAGGACTTGAATTGATAGCCTCAGAAAATTTTACCAGTAAACAGGTCATGCGCGCGATGGGCAATATCATGACCAATAAATACGCTGAGGGTTATCCCGGCAAGCGATATTATGGTGGTTGTGAGGTTGTCGATAAAAGTGAACAACTGGCCATCGATCGGGTCAAGCATATTTTTAATGTCGAATTCGCCAATGTACAACCCCATTCAGGTGCTCAGGCAAATGCCGCACTGATGCTTGCGATTTTAAAACCCGGTGACAAGATTCTCGGTCTTGATTTGAGTATGGGAGGTCATTTGACCCATGGCTCGCCGGTTAATTTCTCAGGAAAATTATATGAAAGTCATTTTTATGGTGTTAAAAAAGAAGACGGGCTTGTCGACTATGATATGATGGAACGTCAGGCTGCCGAACACAAACCAAGATTGATCATTTGTGGCGCTTCTGCGTATAGCCGCGACTGGGACTATCCGCGCATTCGTGCAATCGCCGATTCGGTGGGCGCTTTTGTTTTGTGCGATATGTCACATCCTGCCGGCCTGATCGCCAAGGGGCATTTGCGTTCACCATTCGAACATTGTCATTTTGTGACCTCCACAACGCATAAGACCCTTCGCGGCCCTAGAGGTGGAATTATTCTCATGAAAAGCGATTTTGAAAATACCTTGGGTATACTCGACCCTAAAGGCAATTTAAAAATGATGAGTGATTTGATCAATCTGGCGGTATTTCCCGGCACACAAGGCGGTCCGCTCGAACATGTCATTGCTGCCAAAGCAGTAGCGTTTCATGAAATCATGCAGGATGACTTTATGGTATATACAACACAAATCCTTGCCAATGCGAAAGCGATGGAAAGGGCTTTTCAGGCCAGACAGTATGATATTGTATCAGGAGGCACCGATAACCACTTGCTATTAATTGATCTGCGCAACAAAAATGTGACGGGCAAAAAGGCAGAAAATGCGTTGGTAAAAGCAGATATCACGTTGAATAAAAATATGGTACCTTACGACGACAAATCACCATTTGTAACCTCTGGTATCCGAGTAGGCGTACCGGCGCTAACTACACGCGGTTTGAAAGAAGACCATATGGAACAAATTGTTCATTGGATCGATGCAATCATCACCGATATCGACAACGAGCAAAAAGCGCTGCAGGTAAAATCGGAGATCAACGCATTTATGAGAGGATTTGCGCTTTATGACGATTGGAACGTTTAACGAAATGCTCCCTTAAACGGGTGTATCTTACGTAGCCAAATTTTGATATTTTTTGTTACTTGTAACGACAGAAAACTTGAGTGTGTTGGAAATTTCTAATCTTCCACCACCACCATTTCTGCGTCTTTTTTACCCAATACTACCGCCCCTACCATGGCACTCAAAAACAGTACACTGGCAACTTCAAAGGGAAAGACATAGTCGGTGAACAACACCTTACCGAGATTTCGCACGAGTCCTATATCTGTTGCTTGTGCAAATTCAATTTGTTTATTGTCAATTCCACTCACTGTGGATTTAAAAGCAGCAATCAGTACCAGCAAAAGTGCACCACCGGATATAACGGCCGCAAATTGCACGAGGGTATTTTTTTGGGGCTCTGTATCTCCGTTCAGGTTCATGAGCATGATGACAAATAAAAACAAAACCATTATAGCGCCTGCATAGACAATGATATTTACGATGGCCAAAAATTGAGCATTCATCATCACGTAATGGGCTGAAATAGAAAAAAAAGTGAGAATCAGAAACAAAACACTATTGATGGGATTTCGGCTCATGATAACACCCACAGCAAACCCCAGGGTGAGAATACAGAGACTCCAGAAAATTATGTGTTGAATGTCCATGAGTACTATTGGTTGTTCTTGTCGGTTTGTAAAGGAATCAGCAGATCCTCTTTTTTATAAATAAAACTTTTTCGGGAGTAATTTGCCGGTGCAAAAGTTTGGGTCAGGTAAATGGCGTCTTTAGGGCAGGCTTCTTCACACAATCCACAGAATATACAGCGAAGCATATTGATCTCGTATTGGGCAGCATATTTTTCTTCCCGGTAAAGATGTTCCTCCCCCGGTTTTCGTTCAGCTGACTCCATGGTAATCGCTTCAGCCGGGCAGCTTAGGGCACACAAACCGCAGGCAGTACATCTTTCACGACCTTCCTCATCGCGATTTAAAATATGCAAACCTCTGAACGTTGAACTGAATTCTCGTTTTACTTCAGGATAATTGATCGTCGCCTTTTTCTGAAAAATATGACCAAGTGTGATCTTCAACCCTTTAAAGATCGATATCAAATAGATACGTTCAGCCCAAGTCATCGGATGACGATCAACAGCAACAGATTTTTTTGAAATATTATAGGGCATCAGCGATTTTAATTTTGCAAATATAAAATAACGGCGGCAGTTATGAGCATATTGATCAGTGCAAGTGGTATCAGGCTTTTCCAACCGAGATTCATGAGTTGGTCGTATCTGAATCGCGGAATGGTCCAACGGATGAACATAAAAAACAAGATAAATCCGACCGCTTTGGCCATCAAAACCACAACACCTGCAATAGAGATCAACCAGGGGAAATCCGCCAGTTGGGTGGCTACCCAGTCCATGCCCGGATAATTATATCCCCCGAAAAACATCGTACTCAAGATAACGGAAGTGATAAACATGTTTATATATTCAGCAAAAAGATAGAACCCCAACTTCATTGAACTGAACTCTGTATGATACCCACCGATCAATTCGCTCTCACATTCGGCAAGGTCAAACGGTGCACGGTTCAACTCCGCAAAAGAGCACACCAAAAAAATAATAAATGCGAGTGGTTGTTTAAAAAAATTCCAGGTAAAATACCCTCCTTCCCAAATCCATCCGCCTTGCCAAAATCCATGTTGTTGCTGCACAATATCGCGCATACTGAGACTACCTGTCATCATCACAAGCGCGATAAGACTGATCCCCATGGCCAACTCGTATGAAATAGCCTGTGATGCCGCTCGTAAACCGCTCAACAAAGAGAATTTATTATTTGACGCCCAGGCACCTAGCATAACACCGTAAACACCGAGACTAACAACCCCGAAAATGTATAAAACCCCTATATTGATATCAGCAACTTGTAGATTAATAACACTGCCATCAGCCTTTTGAATATCTGGCCCCCATGGAATAACGGCACTGGTCATACAAGCCATCAGCATCGCCAACGATGGCCCCAAAACAAACAAAAACTTAGAAGAAAATATCGGTATGATCTCTTCTTTCATAAATAGTTTTAGACCGTCGGCGAGTGGTTGAAAAAGCCCAAAAGGTCCGGCACGATTTGGACCACGACGATCCTGCATAACGGCGGCCACTTTCCGTTCAGCCCACGTACTGTACATAGCTATTCCTAATGAAGTGCCCAAGATCACCGCAATAAGAATTACTTTTTCAATGATGAGCGATAGCGATATGCCAAGTAAAATCATAAACAATTTTAATATGAGTCAACAAAAATAGATTATCGCAACGAATATTTAAAACAGATTCAGAGATTTGATGGGTTTTTATTTTTATACCATTTTCGCCGGAGAACCGTAACAATTCGAATCCAGCGCGTCATCATTTTATGCTTTCTGTTTTGATGGGCACTTATTGCCAAGCGGTAAAAATTTGAAATAAAAAAAGGTCACACCCTGCCGGTGTGACCTTGTATATTGACAATTATCCAAACAAAAAGTACTTAAATATACAGGCTTTGTTATCTGATAAGGGTTACATCTCCTTTTCTGATATAGTTTTTGCCATCCCTTGTGCAAGTGTATCGGAAGACGTAGAAGTAGGTTCCCACACCGGCTTCCTTGCCGTCTATGGTACCATCCCAGCCACGACGCCAGTCGCTCGTAC
>CAZFKA010000166.1:0-6911 GCA_964519155.1 uncultured Bifidobacterium sp.
GTGTCTACCCTTAAGCAATTATTTACCAGCGATTTCAGTTATTTGGGTAAAACTTTTTCATTACTCTTTGATGGGTTTGTTACCACTGAACTGGACGAGGGGTATGCCTATGCCGGAATTATTTCACTTGCTTACCTCTTGTATGTATTGATCAATTTTATTTTTTATTGTTTCGGCAAAAGCCGCTTAGCTTTATATACACCGTTATCGACAAGCGAAAAGTATTTGCTGTTTATAGGCGCTTGCTCCTGGCTACTGTGTATTGGTTTCCCGTTTACTTTTGGTTTCGAAAAATTACTCGATTTCCTACCGGCCATCAAACAATTTCGCAGCCTCGGTCGTATTTCCGTCATCACCTATTTTTGTCTGGCCTTATCGGCTGTTTTGTGCGTGTCGCGTTTGATAAAGCACTATACTGCCAACCAACAATTTCGTTCCGTTTTTTATGTATCGCTTGTCATCATCAGCTTATGGTCGATTGAAATCTTCAGTTACAGCAAGTACATGCAACGACGGGCCGATGACGCTGACGACAATTACCGCAACTTTTTTATGCTGAAAGATCAACACGACGATGTGGTGGTGAAAAAAGACACGCAGTATCAATGCATCATCGGTTTGCCTTTTTTTTGTATCGGGTCGGAGAAATTGGGTAAAGATGTCGACAGTGAATTTTCGGGAGATTTGTTCAGGCTCTCCTTGCAAACGGGTATCCCCCTTGTCAATACCTTAATGTCGCGATCGTCGTGGCGACAGAGTTTTCAATTAATGCGTCTGGCCGGTGGCCCCTTTACCGATAAAACATTTTTTACAGCATCGATCGATCAACGGCCGTTTTTATTGGTGAGGTTAAAAGATGCGGTATTGACAGAGGATGAGCGGAGTTTGATGATGTATTGCGATTCGCTGAGTGAACAGGGAAGAACCGTTTTATACCGCATGAACTGGCAGCAATTAATGCAAGCGCAAAGGCAAATGATTGATTCACTCAATAGCCTTCCCTTACATCAGGAAGATCAAAACGGTAGTCTTGTTTTTTACAATCATTTTGACGAAGGCAACGGAAAAGAAATTTTTTTCGGAAAAGGATCGCTGAATGTTTCGCAAACCGATACAGTGGTTTTATTGCAACAAGATATTTCGCCCGACACGACGATCAGATTCGAATTCTCGGTATGGGCCAAAGCTGTGTCGCAAGATTACCGCATGCCACATTGTATTATTTTGCAATACGACAGTACCGGAAATGAAATCGGTAATCTGATGGTACATGCCCAACATTCGGTCGACAATAGGGGTTTCTGGTTTCGAATTGCTACCGAAATTGATCTCGATAAACGCGTAAAGAATATCACAATTCTCTACCGGAATAATGCCGATCATGCAGCAACGAGCATCGATGAATTTTTGTTTAAACCTTTGCATCAATTTGTTGTGCAAGAGGATACGCATGCTGCGCTCCGGCTCTATAACAATCACCTGATCTCCCTTAAACCAACACAACAACATGGACCTTAAGCAGCAACGTATCAGGAAAATTGCCATTCTCATAATGGGGTTATTAGCCTATGGTATCATGCTCGTGATGGCGGTGCTTTTTTACAAGGAGAGGGTAGTGATGTGCGACGCGGCTTTTCAGTTATTCTCTATTGTAAAAGATCATCATTTCGCTATACAGATCAATCGTTTCGGCGCTGCCTGTACTCAGGTATTTCCTTTGTTGGCGACACGCTTGGGTGCTGATATCAATACGGTCACTATGGTGTACAGTTTGAGTTTTCCGATCTTTTATTGTTCAGGCTTTTTGGGGGTTTTACTGGGATTAAAAAATGAAAGGATCGCTTTGGTGATCCTGCTGTTCAATACGCTAATGGTTCGGCATTCATTTTTCTGGATTCAATGCGAATTTGTACAGGGTGCTGTACTCACACTTTTTTTTCTTGCCCTCACGGAGTCGGTTATGCGCCGTGCATCCATTCCCCGATGGTACTATCCTGTAGCGATGATATTCATCGTTACCATCGTGTATTTTTATCCCCTGCTGTTGTTTGTTATGTTGTTTGGATTTGGTTTTTTCATACTTGAGTTTCGGCATAGAACGAAGTTTTTGTTAAGCGTCCTGGGGACTTATCTGCTCATATTTGTTTGCAAAATATTTTTTCATTCGAATTTTTACGATCAGCAATCGATGAACGGCATTAAGAATATAATCGCTGAGTTTCCCCATTATTTTCAATTAAATTCTTTCAAAAATTTTTATCGATATGTTGTCAATGATTATTATCTCTTGGTCATTTTCTGGCTGATAACAGCGATTTATTTGTTGCGTAGCAAACGGGTTTTACATGCATTGCTCATGACAGCCTTTTTGTTCGGGGTTTGCTTCCTCATCAATGTCAATTACAAATTAGGGGTCGATCAGTTTTATCTTGAAAGCCAATACCTGATTCTGGTCATTTTCGTTGGTTTTCCGTTTGCGTACTTTGTGTTAAGTGAGCAAAAATGGCAGCTTGCGTCTTTGTTGTTTGTGTTGGGGGCGGTGGGGCTGAGTTTGATCCGTATTCAGGTAACCCATAAAATTTACCGCGACCGCGTGGCTTATATCCGTGAGCTAGTGCAAGAGAGTACGACAAAGCGCCTGATGCCAAAAGACAAAGTAAGAAGCGATATTTTACGTTTTACCTGGGGGATCAGTTTCGAAGCCTGGTTGTTGTCGAATATCGAACTCAATGAAACCCGATCGGTGGTGTATGAAGAACAAGCCGGTCAGTTTGATTATTTACTCGGTGATGCGAAAATGTTTATTACGCAAATGGGTCTGTATCCCTACAAAGACCTTGACGAACAATATTTCAGGAAAGACAGTCTCAGCTTTTACCGAAAATACTAGGGTAGAAGGAAGCGGCGAGGATGTCGGTCAACAAATGGATGCAGCTATTCTTTACCCGTTCCCTTAAATGCATCCTGGGTGTTTTTAAACAATACATTGAATGTCGTCAGCGAACCATATATGCGGGTAATGTATTGTTGCAAATCTACCTTTTCCGCATCACTGAGACCTTTATGGGCATTGATCTGTTGTTCCATCACCCGGATGCGGTCGCGTACCATCACTATTTTGTGAAAGAAAGTTTCTATCGGTATTTCCTTAGGCTGCATATTTTCCTCAAAAGGCTTCAACACCATAGTACCGCCCATCCATTTCTGGCCGAGTTCCACTTTTTCGGTAATATCGCTTCGGTCATCTAATACTTTGTGCAACATAAATTCAAGATCGGCGCTGTTGATCATTCCGCCCGGCGCACTGTTTTCGATGGCTGATAAAATGCGTAAACCATCAAAATGTTTACCAATGCTGCGAACGGCATTGCTTGTTTTAAACCAAATATTGTAGAAATCGGTGCCGATATCTACAACAACGCCTCTGCCAAAATTAGGATGTTCTACGCGTGATCCGATGCCCAGTTCCATGCTATATCATTTTTTGCGAATATATTTAATTCAATGAATTTTGCAATAATATTTTACATTTGCCCTTCAAGAATTTTCAACGTATGCAAGAATTAACTGATTTAAAACAAACACTGAAAGCACAGATCATCGAATCGCTGAACCTTGAGGGAATGTCGCCTGATGAAATTGATGATGATGCTCCTTTGTTTGGAGAAGGCCTCGGCCTCGATAGTATCGACTCTCTCGAACTGATGGTTTTGTTGGAACGAAACTATGGGATCAAAATTGAAGATGCCCGTGAAGGCCGCAAGGCGATGGAGTCAGTCAATGCAATGACACAGTATATCGCAGAGCACCGAACCAAATAATTTGGCATGAACCATAAAATTGTCGTAAGTGGTATGGGTATCTATACTGCTTTGGGTAAGGGCTTGCAGCAAAACTTCGAAATGCTTTCCCACGAAAAACATGCGCTTGGATCTCTTCAATTTCTCACGACAAATCATGCGGCTGAATTTCCCTTTGGCGAAATAAAGATGAGTACTCCCGACCTGCTGCATCAACTCGGTCTGCCGGTCAGAAAAGGGTTCACCCGTACTTCATTGCTCGGGATATCCGCCTTGCAAGAGGCTTTGACCCATGCGGGTTTATGTGATCTCCAAGGCAAAAGAGTCGGTATTATCAATGCCACGACGGTAGGCGGAATGTGTGAAGTGGAAAAATATTATTTCGATATGCTCGACAAGCAGGGCGACTATTCTGAATTTTCCGATACCATAGACTGTGCTGATTGCACCCATCGACTTGCCGACCATTTTCAGATTAAACATTTTGTCACCACGATCAGCACTGCGTGTTCGTCATCGGCAAATGCAGTGATGTTGGGTACTCGAATGGTGAAACAGGGTATGCTCGACATCGCTATATGTGGCGGCACCGATGCACTGACCCGATTTACAGTGAATGGCTTTAATGCATTAAAAAATATTGATAAAAATTTCTGTCGACCATTCGATGCCTCCCGCAATGGACTCAATCTGGGTGAAGGCGCTGCTTACCTGATCGTTGAAAAAGAAAGTGATTGTGTTGCGCGGCAACATGAGCCACTGGCGCAAATTTCCGGTTATTGCAATTTCAATGAATCGTTTCATGCTACCGCTCCAAACCCCGAAGGTGAGGGGGCCTACCAAGTGATGAAACGTGCCCTAAGCCGTGCCGGTCTGCAAACCGGTGATATCGATTACATCAATGCACACGGTACGGCTACGCTTACCAACGACGAGTCGGAATCCAATGCCATGAAACGTTTGTTTACCGAAGTACCATCATTCAGCTCTACAAAATGCTATACCGGTCATACCCTTGCGGCCGCGGGTGCCGTAGAGGCTATTTTTTCAATTTTAGCCTTGCGTGAACAATGCGTGTATGCAAATCTGAATTTTAACGAAGCAATGCCCGTGTCAGCGTTGACGCCACAGACGACTTTTCACCAACAAGCCATTGCACATGTGATGTCTAATTCCTTTGCCTTTGGGGGAAACAATGCAAGTCTGATTTTTTCAAAATTCACCGACTGAATGCAATATCCATTCTATATACGATCAGCTTCCTGCATTTCGCCGCAATATACCTTCGACGAACTTGATAACCTGTTCACGGGTAGTGAAATTCAGCATACCACCCAGAACGTTTTGTATTGTATAGAGCCTGACTTCAAAGCCTTCATCAATCCGGTGCAAATCAGGCGAATGAGTCGTGCACTCAAGATCGGTTTTTCTGCCGCTATCGATTGTCTGCACAAGTCGGGAGATGCCCCTATCGATGCCATCATTGTGGGCACGGGCAAAGGTTGTTTGGTAGATACCGAAACCTTTCTGCATTCCATCAGGGAGTTCAATGAAACAGCCCTCAATCCCACCCATTTTATCCATTCAACCTATAACCAGTTGAATGGGATGATTGCCCTCAGTCAAAAGATCAACTCTTATAATGTGACGTATGTTCATCGCGGATTTTCATTCGAACATACTTTGCTCGATGCTGCATTATTGTTTAGCGAGGGCGAAGCTGAACATGTTCTGGCCGGCACCTTCGACCAAATGACCGTCGAACATTTTTCCGTGAAAAATAGCTGGGGTTTCTGGAAGCAGGAATCCATTAACAGCCTTGACTTGCTAAGGTCTTCCACACGAGGTACCATTGCGGGTGAAGGAAGTTCATTTTATGTACTGGCCAAAGAACGGAGTAATGATCAACAGGTTGCGGTATGCGGTGTGCAAACGTTATACCGTCCGAGCAAGGAAGACCTTGACTTGGCGATCAACGAATTGTTGCAGGTCAATGGACTGCAGGCAGCCGATATCGATATCATTTTGTCGGGCAACAACGGCAATAATAGCCAATATCATTGTCAAAGCGAACTGGCTGCGAAGTTCCCCGAAGCCGTTTTTCTTTATTTCAAACATCTTTGTGGTGAATTTGATACAGCCAGTCAGTTTGGGTTTTGGATGGCTGTACAAATCCTAACCCGCCAATCTGTACCAGACATCTTGTTTCATCCCGCGGAAACGCCACGTGATATCGGGCGGCCGATCAAATATGTATTGTTATATAACAACTACTTCGAGGCTAACCAAAGTGTGATCCTCTTGGGCATTTGAGCCGTTTTTTTAAAAAAATAAATCTATAAGCGTTTGATAATCAGCTAAATAACATTTTGTTAAACTTTTGGCACGATATTTTATAGCATTCCACCGTAAAAGTGGACTCTCATGAAACATTTTGCCTTGTTTTTTTTCCTCATTTTTTCCTCAATAGTATCAAACGCACAAGCGGGTTGCACTTACAGCGACCAGGGTAGCAACGCTGAATATTCGCTTAATGCGGGTGAAGTGCTGTGTATCGAGTCGGGTATATTTACCGGAACCATTTCGTCATTTGATGTCAATGCTGAGATCAGGGTAGCGGCTGGAGCCACGTTTCAACCAAGCGTTTTGCAAAATGCAAATGGCTTAATCAACAATAAAGGTGTGGTAAAACTGAGTGCTGCATTTATCCTCGGCACTCCTTTTTCGGTCATCAACGATTCAGGTGCCTTGTTTCAATGGAATGTAGCGCAAACATTCACTGGTCCCATTTCGCTTGTCAATCGTCGAAACGCGGAAATGGATTTTTTCACAACCTTTGATATCCCATCCGGGAGCGACGTACTCAATGAGGGCATGATGATCATCAAAAATGGCGTGCATATTCAGCAAGGTGCGCTGTTAAGCAATGAATGTGTATTTCACGTGTATGGAGATCTTTCGGCTGAGGGTGTTCTTTTTAATTCAGGACTAATGAAAATTGCCGGATTTACTGAAATAGGGGCAACCGCTTTCTTTACCAACAAATGCAGTTATTACGGAAAAAATTCGATCACCAACCTGAGTATGCAAGCTGAAAACTACGGGTACATG
>CAZFKA010000167.1:0-6886 GCA_964519155.1 uncultured Bifidobacterium sp.
CCCCGCCAGCATAAACACTGAATATCCTCCGTAACTTGCGCCTACAGCACCGATCCTGTTTTTATCAACATAGGGTTCACTGGCAATATCATCGGTTGCTGCCAGATAATCACGCATTGGGTTACCGCCCCAGTCTTTGCTGATATCCGCATTCCATTGTGTACCCCAACCCGGCATGCCGGTTCGGTTAGGTGCGATGACAATATAGCCCTGACTGGCCATCAGTTGAAAATTCCAGCGGAAAGAATAAAACTGACTTAAGGCACTTTGCGGTCCACCCTGGCAATACAACAAAACAGGATATTTTTTTTCAGGATCAAAATTTGGAGGATAAATCACCCACGAAAACAGTTTATCACCATTGTCGAGATCAGTATACCGTTCTCGGATCTCACACATTTTGATATTGGCATAAGCGGCATCATTTGCTTTAGTGAGTGGGTACATTGAGCCATTGTCTAAATTAACATTATACAATTCAGCTGCATGATTCATATCGGTACGGGCTACGGTCATGATATTGCCATTTTGTGTACAGAGGTCAGCGATATTGAACATTCCCTTGGTGATCTGATTCACTTTTTGTGTAGCCATGTCTATTTCAAACAACTGTTCTGTACCACGAACCGGTGCAATAAAGTAAATTTTTTGGTCATCGTTGCTCCACACAAAATGGTTGACATTTTCGTCCCAGTTTTCCGTCAGGTTTTTCTTTTCACGGGTAGTCCAGTCCATGACCCACAACTCATTTTTATCACTTTCAAACCCATCGGTTTTCATACTCAGCCATGCCAGCGAATTGCCATTATGGCTAAACACCGGGTGCGTATCAAAACCCATCATGCCTTCGGTAAGATTGACGGTTGACCCATTGGCTATATTGTACAGATACAGATCGGTATTGGTGCTGAGGGCATACTGTTTACCGCTTTTCTTTTTACACACATACACAATGTTTTTACTATCCGGGGTAAACGTCAGATCATCGTCGCCACCATGCGGTTTTTGCGGACAATCGAATAGTTCGTTCGGCATAATATCCTGATCGCGGAGGGTATTGTCGGCCACAAGGTCGGCTACAAACACATGTTCATAAGCGCCGTCTTCCCAGGTATCCCAATGCCGTTGATTGAGATCATTGTATACATACACATTCGATTTGGCAAGATTAGGGTAAATATCTGTGCTATGCATTTTTTGCAGCTTCACCTCTTTGGTATATACCACTTTTTTTCCATCAGGAGAAACCTTAATATGATCGCTGCCTTTGCCCGCATTGACATTCATTTGATCAGGTACTGATTCGATCGGTGTGGCCTTTCCACCACCAAACGGAACGGCATAAAATGTGGTTTTGCTTTTATTTTCATTGATATCAGGCACCGTCACACTGTAATAGATGGTATGGGCATCTTTGCTGATACCCTGATAACTCACCCGACCCAGCGACCAAAGTTTTTCGATTGTCAGTAACGACTGCGCTCCTGCAATGCCGGCGGTCAGCATAAATAAAAATGTAAAGACGATCTTCTTCATCAGGTATTTTTTTTGAGTCCGCAAAATACGTTTTTTTTACAGAATTCCGCTGTAGTCGAAGGGTAAAAGCAATTTTTGACAAGTTTTAGCGGACGACACAAAGCCACACTTTGGCTACAAATTGTATATTTGTTGCATGCGCCATTCCCTTTTCATTTTTTTCATCTTTAGCCTGTTGACGTCGATGGATGTTCGGGCACAAATCACCTTTCAAAAGCAATACGGGCAAATCGATTCAGCCTCTTCGTTACAAACCTTCGATGCCAAAGCAACTGCCGATGGCGGATATGTATTGACGGGTTTAGCCAGTGAAGGAGCAAACAATAATCTTTTTCATCCTTTTGTAATGAAAGTCAATTGCAAAGGCGAGCCAATATGGCAACATTTCTTTGGCAATACGCAAAGCACGGCAAACGTATTTGGGAAGGTCATTATTACTGCCGATTCCGGCATGGTGATGATTAACAATCTTGGGGTATACAATAATTACAACGGACTGGTGGTCAGGTTGGATGCTGCGGGGAATATCCTTTGGCAAAAATTATTGAACCTGAGCAATGGCAACGATAACCTCAACGATATCAAAGAATGCAGCAATGGTGATCTGATTTTGAGTGGAAGTGTAAAAAGTACGCCTGATGTGGCTTTGATCAAACTTTCGGCAGGCGGCAATCTGATTTGGTGTAAAACCTACGGAAATAATGCACAATACGACGATGGAACGGCCCTGATAGAAACGGATGACGGTGGATATCTGCTGACAGGCCGGTATATTTCCATGGGTACTTTCAATGCTTTTTTATTGAAAACCGACAGCAGTGGTACGATGCAATGGTTGAAATGCTACGGCGATACCAATCAACACATGTGGGGATTCGATCTCAAACAACTCAACAACGGCGATCTGTTGATGGTAGGGTCAACTACCTTACTGAAAGCAAACTTTCAGAGTTATGGCGACAATTTTATCATGCGTCTGAATCCTCAGGGAGATACTCTTTGGACGAAAATCTTTTATGGTACACCCGATCTGTTTGAAAATGCGGCGAATGTGGAGATCGATGCCCAAGGAAATTTTTTAGTTTGTGTGGCCACCGCATCTTATCCCACACCGGGTTTGGTTCCCAATAAGCATGCGATTATGCAATTTTCATCTAGCGGCAATTTATTGTCTGCAAAATTGTATAATGATGGTTCGTCGCATTATCCGCGAATAGCCCCTGCGCCCGATGGGGGATATATATTAAGTGGCTTCAGCAATCGTTATTCAGCTCCCGTCGGTTTTCAGACTTTGTTGATGAAGCTCGATCAACAGTTGCAAAGTGGCTGTTTCGAATCGGATATTACCGCGCAAACTGTGGTGGGAACGAGTGCCTTCCGTATCACCCAACCGATACCGGTAATCGGAGGTGGGGGGAGTGCCGTGAATAATGCCACTGTGTTTAATTCGGTATTGTTTGATACAACCTTATGCGAATTTTACCCCCTGCTTACAGCCGGTATCGATACACTGGGGCATTGCATCGGTCAGGCCATCCAGTTTACAGCCGACACAGCCGGTATCACATCTTGGTTTTGGAATTTTGGAGATGGTGCGACACTGGCCGATACCTCTCTGCTACAAAATCCGGTTTATACGTACAATACACCCGGTATATACACAGTTACACTTCGGGTGAGCAATGGATGTGACACCGTCACCCAATCGATCAGTTTGCAGGTAGTTGATTGTCATCCTGAAAGTGTTTCCTCCGGTAAGGATGCAAGCCTCTCTTTACTTGTATACCCGAACCCGGCACGTGATTACATTATTGTACAAGGCGATTATCTGCGGACATTTACCGGTACGCCGGCCCTTTACGATTTGGCGGGTCGATTGCTGTACACACTTTCGCCCGATGATGCTTCCGCGGCAGCGGTGTGCCGTACGGGCAAAATGCAAATGAGCTTACAAGATGTTGCTCCGGGAATATACCTTTTGAAAGTGGATGGGTTTATCCGCAAAATCGTGCGGGAATAGGCGGAGGAACGATGAGAGGAAAATGTGCTGAAATAATAAGGTACACTGGGGTATACATGCAATTATTGCCGCATAACCCCTTAGTTTTTCACAGAGTTTTAACGCAGGGCAAAAGCCCCAAAAAAGTAAATTTGCTCTTCAAAAAGCGACCAGGAGATTTTGCGATGAAAGCAGTCATATCCAGTTTGATCATCATATTTGCCTGTTGTGGGGCTATAGCGCAGGATGGCATTTTACAGGTTATTCCGGCGGCGAACAAAGTGGGCACCGAAGATGCATTTGAAGTGAAGTATGTAGTAAAAAATGCGAACCGTGCCCGCGAATATGCCTTGACCGACATGAAGGATGTACAAATATTGGGGGGGCCATCTCGCTTTAAAAGCATTACCATCATGAATGGTGAACGTAGTGAGAATCTGGAAATCACGTATGTGTTTAAGGCCCGGCACAAAGGAACCATTACCTTGCCCGGCATTGTCATCAGTATGGATGGCAGAGAATTTAAGTCAAATTTGGTAAAGATCAGTGTGGTGGAAGGTACAGTGCGGAGCAAACAAAATCGGCGGCAAGATCCGTTTGAAGATCCGTTTTTTGATCAGAACCCTTTTGGCGGCGATCCCTTTGCGATGATGCAACGCCAACAGCAAATGATGATGCAAATGATGCAACGTGGCGGTATGATGGCGCCAATGCCCTCGACCCAAAGACGCCAAGCCTCGGCTAGCCAGGCCCAGCCCGAAATTACACGTGCCAATCTTAGCAGCAATTTGTTTATCCGCGTTGATGTCGACAAAACGCATGCTGTGGTGGGTGAACAGGTTACGGCCAGTTATAAGTTGTATACAAGGGTTCCGATGGAGATCAACCTCACCCGCCTGCCGACCCTGGTGGGTTTTTGGAGTCAGGATTTTAAACTACCCCGCATACCCAAACCCACGCGTGAAATATTGAATGGAAAAGAATATCAGGTTTTTGAAATCAAGCGAACTGCTTTGTTTCCTACCCAAACCGGTGTACTCGAACTTGATCCGGCAGAGGCGACCGGTATTGCACGTATTTTAAAAGCCAGACGATCGGGTCAAAGCCATCCATTTGAGGATGATGCTTTTTTTGGTTCTATGATGATGAGTGATCCTGATTTTGCCGAACAGTTTATGACCACTTACGACTATGAAGACGTAAAAGTTTCGCTTAAAAGTACTCCCTTGAAAATTTCGGTTGATGCCTTGCCTGCCGACAACCGCCCGGCTTCATTCAGCGGTGCGATCGGAGATTATCATATCGAAAGTAAGATCGACCGAACTGATCTCAGTACCGATGATGTTGCCAATATCACCTTTAAAGTTTCAGGCAGTGGAAATTTGAAAATGATTGATCCACCGCAGATCCGCTTTCCGAATGAGATCAATGCATTCGATGTGCAACAGAAAGACACCATTACGGTCACCAATGATGTAATAGCCGGCTATAAAACATTCACGTATGCTTTTGCCCCTTTGCAAGCCGGTTCCTATACCATTCCCGCAACCGATTTTTCGTTTTATGATCCAGAAACGAAACAGTACAAAACACTCAGCACACCTTCCTATTCATTAAATGTAAGACCCGGCAAAAATGAAAATGAACCCGTGGTCAATCGGCTGCCGAAAGACATTCACGACATTCAGACCGCCAAATGCAAGCTGGAGAAAACAAAGGCGATTGATTTGCCTGAGCATCCGGTTTATTGGGGAAGTTTTGCGCTTCCGGTGTTGGCGTATATCGGTTTGTTAGCCTACAAACGTAAAGAAGATAAGCTGCAGGAAAATCAGGTTTTATTTAAAAGTCGCAAAGCCAACAAAGTCGCCCTCAAACGACTGGAGACAGCTGAAAAGTATCTGAAACTTTCTGCACAGAATTCTTTTTATGAAGAAACTTCAAAGGCGGTTTGGTTATATCTCAGCGACAAACTGAACATACCGCTTTCTCATCTGTCGAAAGAAGTGGCTGCGCAAAAGCTAAGTGAGCGCAATATTTCAACAGCACTGAAAGAAGAATTGTTTAGGGTAACCCACGATTGTGAGATGGCACTTTACGCACCCGATACGGGGAGTATGCGGATGCATCAAACATATAGTGATGCGTATAAACTTATCGGAAAACTGGAAGACGGACTGGCATGAACATGATGAGGTATTTTTTGTTGATCACACTATTGGGTTTATCCTGCACCTTATTTGCAGCGGATAATAATATCATTTTTGAAAAGGCCAACGAACTATATCACAACAAACATTATGATAGTGCTGCAACGCTTTATCAGCAAATGATTGAAGATGGGTATCGTCATCCTGATCTCTATTATAATGCGGGCAATGCCTATTACCGGAGTCACAAAACCGGTTTAGCCGTTTGGTGTTTTAATAAAGCGCTACAACTTTCTGATCAAAAAAATTATCGCGATAATCTTTTACTTGCGCAGAAGAAGATTGAGCAACCTATTGCTAGCGAACCCGATATCTTTTTTTTACGATGGTGGCATAGCCTGCGTGATGCATTTAGCGTCAATCAGTGGGCGATACTGGCGCTTGCTTTTTTCTTGTTGAGTATGTTGCTATTGATAGCGCGCAATATTTTTCAAAAAAATATCGGATCAGCAGGGCTTACCCGTTTGCTGATGTTTTGTACTTTTTTCTGTTTGCTGTTGCTGGGTACGCGCTATTATCATGACGTGTATCACTACCATGGTATCATCATCAAACCCAATACCGCCTTTACGGCAGAAAGCAAATCGTCTTCTGCAACACTCAGTGAAGGCATTGAAGTGGAATTTATCTCGCGCGATGGTGGACGATTGAAAGTACGTCTGCCCGACGGCCGCACAGGGTTGATCAACGGGGCTGCATTTAAACGGTTGTAAACATTGTCAAATATCATTTGCTCACGCCATCTGCGTTAGGGAATGTTCCAGATTTGTGGTTTTTCAATTTTATTGTATACAGGTTGATAAAATAGGGCATTGTGAATGACATAATATTAGCATAATGGTGAACTATTGTTTGCCATTGTTTACTTTGTGCGTTAATTGTCTGAACCGCTGATTAGTGAGATATAGTTACAGCAAGCATTTACAGCGTTTTAATGGCGCAGCCATTATTGAACATAGGGCTTACGAAGGCACAGCCTTCGAAGAGATTGATTTATTCAGCAGAAAAATATACTAAGACCAGATGCTTGAGTGTTTTGATTATTGCAGGCAGAAAAAGCAATTACTGGTACTCGCTTATACAGGCATCGGTCATTATTTTTCTTTATTATACAGATAGTCGGCGATTTCTAAAATCATCAGCG
>CAZFKA010000168.1:0-6885 GCA_964519155.1 uncultured Bifidobacterium sp.
GCAGGATTCAATGCACCCCGTTTCTTAACCCGAATGATTCGTGACAAAGACAATGTTTATTGTTTTACGGCCAATAACCTCGACAATACCTTGTCGCGCATGACTTACAATAGCTGTACGAATGCCTCTATCGCCAGTTCAACCCTTGAAGTGCCTCCGGCAGTAATTTACGACGCACCGGGTTTATACAATGTCTATCTGGCCACCGATGAAGGATTGCCAACCATGAAGGTAGATTGTAAACAAGTGCGGGTTTTGCCACAACCTTTTATTCAAATTAATAATGACACCCTGATCTGTCAGCGGGACACGATTTTGTTGGTGGCAAACGGACCCGGTTTATACAGCGTTGTTTGGGATCCGGTTTACAATGCTATCGGGCCTTATGATACGACATCGATCAGGATATATCCGTATGAAGATTATCGCTACAACGTTCACATGGAATATTATAACGACAAAGGAACCTGTGCTTTCGACACTTCTGTATTGGTTAGGGTGAGCAGGGTAACTGCTGATGCAGGCCCCGACCGGTTTGTCGCCGATGGTGCAGCAACTGTTTTAGGTGGTCCTAAAATGTCGTATGGTCAGGAGTATTCCTATGTTTGGACACCCGATACCTATCTTAATTCCAGCGTGATCGCCAATCCAACATCTACTCCTCGTGATGTACAGTTCTATTATCTGAAAGTAACCAACGATTCTTCTGGTTGCGAATCTCTTGATACAGTGATCGTTCGTACCGAATGCACCGATATCAATTTGCCGAATGTTTTCAATCCGGTGAGTGATATTCCTTTAAACAGAAACTTTGGCCTGATCAACTTCAATATTGTTAAACTCGAATTTTTCAGGATTTACAATCGTTGGGGACAGGTCGTTTTTGAAACTACCGATCCGGGAAAGAAATGGGACGGTACGCAAAATAATATCCAATTGCCACCCGATAATTACGTTTGGATAGTAGATGGATATTGCAATAATGGTAAGCGGATACGGAAGCAGGGTACGGTGTTGCTGGCCAGATAATGCAGGGATATAAAATAATCAATTATTAAGTGTGTAAAAACAATAATCGTGGCAACTTATGGGTTGCCACGATTATTTTTAGTGCCTGAACTGCTTCAGCTTATTCAAACCGCTTTAACGTAAGCGGCATAGCCTGCTGCGATTACATTGCGTTTTACCGATACATCCATTTTATCAACACAGTGCTCAGGCAGACCTGTTTACTGTATTTGACAACTGATACTGTAATCGCCAAATAAGTCTGATCCAGTCATAGCGTTGGCATAGCATCTTTCTTCTGCTCTGGCGCGATTTTCGCGATAAGTATACTGTGAATAGCTACTGGTGTTTGTTCCGCCGTTACCACTGGTATACGTTTTTGAACATTTGCATAAAATAGTCTTTCTTACAAGAGGTGATGCCACTGAGCAAAATCATTAATCCACCGGAAATTAAAATCATCTTTTTCATAATCAATTGTTTTTTTAGTGATAAAGTCTAAAGGCAAAGATGCTATGGAATGTTTGCGGCCGTGTTATAGAATTCTCTATTATTTTTGCAATATTAATACAGGTTTATTAGGCTATAGATTAATCAAAAAAAATGTTTTGCAGCAACCGGACATCCACATCATAGACAGACCCCTGCTCAATCGCTTATTTCGCCCCCGAAGGAGTAACTCCTATAAAGGTGATCACGGGCATGCCTTATTGATCGCAGGAAATGATCGTAAAATGGGTGCTGCGCTTATAGCTGCAACAGCTTGTATACGGGCAGGTGTGGGATTGCTGACGCTCAAAATTCCAATTGCTCAAACTCCGTGTGTTTTCAGTCGATTACCGGAAGCTATGGTTCAGGTACGTGAAGACGATTTATCTATCGAGAGCTTTCAGGCTGTTGGTATGGGTCCCGGTTTGGGAACCGATCATGAGGCCGTCAACCTTCTTCGATCGGTTTTAAATGCACAGCGCGTGCCTCTTGTAGTGGATGCTGATGCCATTTCCATATTAGCGCAACATCCTGTGCTTATTGACCGATGTGGCAAGTCGACCATTTTTACGCCGCATACCGGTGAATTCGACCGCCTATTTGGTGGGCATCCTGATCAGGAGCAAAGACTCGCAACCGCCTATGCGTTTTCCAAGGCGAAAGGAATCATAATTGTTTTAAAAGCGGCAGAGACAATAATTGTGACGCCCGAAATCTGTTATAAAAATATTTGTGGAAATGCCGGGCTTGCAAAAGGCGGGTCGGGTGATGCCCTAACCGGGGTAATGACTGCGTTTCTGGCACAAGGGTATGATACCGTTTCTGCGGCCATTTTAGCGGTTCATTTACATGCCCGCGCTGCCGATTTTGCCTTGCAGACGCAAAGCGTGGAAAGTATGTTGATCACAGATGTCATCGATTGTTTTGGAAGTGTCTTTAAGGAACTGCTGCATGACAGATAACAAACTGCGAAGATGAAACTCCTTTACTTAAAAATTTGTTAGTCTTAAAATTAATAATTTTATTTTAGCCTCACTTGTTTATTTTTGAACAAAATAAATTTACAATGAAAAGACTATTAACATCCGTTCCTGCACTCTGCTTGATCGCTTTATTGAATTCATGTGGCGAGAAAGCGATGGATCCTGCTGCTATCGAAGCAAAAGTTGATTCAATGGCTGCTGCCAAAATTGAAGCGGCCAGAGCTACAGCCATCAGCGAATGTGAAACACGTATGGCAACTGAAGTGAAATTTAAAACCGATTCACTGGTCAATGCTGCCCAAACAGCTAATGCACCGCTTTAATTTTATTAATCAATTGAACAAAAAAAAATCTTAAACATCATGACCAAGAATTTAAAATATATTGTAATACCTGCGCTGACCGGTATTTTATTTGCTTCATGCAACAACGCTGCAGAAGGCCCGTCGCCGGCAGAAATGGATGCAAAAGTGGAAGCAAAAGTAAAAGAAGCTACCGATAAAATGAAAGCGGACTGCGATGCCCAAATCATGTCTGCAGCGCAATTGAAAAAGGACAGTATCCTGGTTGCCAGTGGAAAAATGAAAGCACCGGCAAATGCAAAGACTACTACGACCACAACAACCAAAACAACCAGTACAACCAAAACGACTACGGAGCCGGTAAAAGTTGAACCCGTTAAAACAAATCCTGTAAAGGAAGAGCCAAAAGGGTTGAAGAAACTTTCTGATCAGGCGAAAAATGATAATGGGAATCAAAAAGGATTGAAAGGATTGAGCGATCAGTCGAAAGCGGCTGACAATGCGCAAAAAGGAAATCCCAAAGGCGGATTGAAAGGCTTAAGCGATCAGCAAAAGAAATAAAATATCCATAAAAATAAACAGCGGAACAGGGATCTTTTCGGTCCCTGTTTTTTTTGTCTGCTACATTCCAGATAAGTAGCCGATCATCACAGGGTAAGATGGCCTCGCAATCAGCACGATCAACAATGATGCAATGCTGCGGTGGTGATAACTATCTTAACCTTTGCTGAAAAAAAAGTGAATAGCCCCAAGGCTGTCTGTGTAATATACAAAATGAAGGAGAGAACACATGCCATTTTCGCTGGTTGAACAAACACAATCCCGAAGCCACCCTATGCGATCAAGATTTTAGGTATGGTTCAGATACAAAAAAAAATCGCCTTCCGGAGGAAAGCGATTTTTGCTATACAATTGTGTTGAAATTATTGTTTGTTGCCACTTAAAGTGTAAATGGTAGTTGTGACACCGTCTGTTTCAGTCATGGACAATGACAAGGTTGTACCAACATATGTGCCGCTACCAGAGTATGAAAATCCGGCAATAGTCGTATTGTCAAGCGTGAAAGAACTTGTTGAAGTCATTGTACAAGTGAAAATAAATACACCTCCGATGTTAATGTTGAATTTAGTTTTTGAAGCAGCAGAAGTAGAAGTTGTAGTTACCAGATTAGTGTATGTGCCGCCGTCATTGTCGGAACCACTCAACAAGAAATTTCCGATCAATTTGCTACGTGATTCAGTATCGCAATTCGTGCCTTCGTAACCCGCTGCGCACAAACATGAGCCATCGGTAGCACTGCAGGTACCGCCATTGTTACACACTACGTCTTTACATTTATCCTGATTACAGGCAGAGAATAATACGGTTGAAAATACGCCTACCGTCAGGAAAGACGCCATCAAAATTGATTTTAAATTTTTCATGATCTTAGATTTTGTTTTTTTTAAATTGTTTTAGACTGCGAATATAGGCAATGCACCGAAATCAAATTCCTTATCAGATTCATTTAGCAATTCATTTACACAGCAAAAGTGTAGCTAATCATCCAGTTTTAATACCGCGAGAAATGCTTCCTGGGGAACTTCTACATTCCCGATCTGCCGCATGCGCTTCTTTCCTTCTTTTTGCTTTTCAAGTAGTTTTCGCTTTCGACTGATGTCGCCACCATAACATTTAGCGGTAACATCTTTTCGCATAGCGCTAATGGTTTCCCGGGCAATGACTTTCGCACCTATGGCTGCTTGAATAGCAATTTGAAATTGTTGGCGGGGCAAGAGTTCTTTTAATTTTTCGCACAGTTTTCGACCAAAGTCCTGCGCTCTGCCGCGATGAATCAAAGCGCTCAATGCATCTACCTTATCGCCGTTTAACAAAATATCCATTTTCACGATATCACTCGGACGCATATCCAAGGGATGATAATCGAATGATGCGTAACCACGGGTCTGACTTTTAAGTTTATCATAAAAATCAAAAACAATTTCAGTCAGTGGCATTTCAAATGAAAGTTCCACACGGGTAGGGGTTAGGTAACCCTGGTTGGTTAGCATACCCCGTTTGCCAATGCATAACGTCATGATATTTCCGATATATTCAGGCTTAGTAATGATCTGGGCTTTAATAAACGGTTCTTCAATTTGTTCAAGTCGGCTAGGGTCGGGCATTTCCGTTGGATTATTGACCGTAACAATTTCCTTCCGGGTCGTTGTAGCCTTAAAACTCACATTTGGAACCGTTGTTATCACTGTTTGGTTAAACTCTCGCTCAAGTCTCTCCTGTATGATCTCCATGTGCAATAAGCCAAGAAATCCGCAGCGAAAGCCGAACCCAAGTGCTTGAGAGGTTTCAAGTTCAAAGGTGAGCGACGCATCATTGAGTTGCAGCTTTTCCATACAACCCCTGAGTTCTTCGAACTGATCGGTTTCCACCGGATAAATACCGGCAAATACCATTGGTTTTACATCTTCAAATCCTTGTATCGCCTCTTTGCACGGATTGGAAGTTGTAGTAATGGTATCGCCCACTTTTACTTCTTTCGCCACTTTAATACCTGTAATAATATAACCAACGTCACCCGCTTTCACTTCTTTTTTCTCTTCGAGACCAAATTTTAGAATGCCTACTTCATCAGCTTCATATTCTACACCGGTATTCGAAAATTTAATTTTATCCCCTTTGCGCAATACCCCATTGAAAATGCGATAATAAACGATAATGCCCCTGAAGCTGTTAAATACACTATCAAAGATCAATGCCTGCAAGGGGGCCGATTCGTCTCCCACAGGCGAGGGTATACGTTCAACAATGGCCGCCAGGATCTCTTCGATACCAATACCGCTTTTTCCGCTCGCCAACAAAATATCTTCTTCTTTACAACCGATCAATTCAATGATCTGGTCTTTCACTTCGGGGATCATGGCACCCTCCATATCAATTTTGTTGATCACAGGGATAATTTCAAGGTCATTATCAATTGCGAGATACAGATTTGAAATTGTTTGCGCTTGTATGCCCTGTGAGGCGTCTACCAATAGTAAGGCTCCTTCGCAGGCTGCCAGTGCCCTGCTTACTTCATAACTGAAATCAACATGCCCGGGCGTATCGATCAAATTAAAAACATAATTGCTTCCCTGATGGGTATAATTGATCTGAATGGCATGACTTTTAATGGTGATCCCTTTTTCTCTTTCGAGATCCATATCATCCAATACCTGGTTAGTCATCTGACGGTCGGTAAGGGTTTTGGTATGCTCGAGCAAACGATCAGCCAGGGTACTTTTACCGTGGTCGATATGGGCAATGATACAGAAATTTCTGATATTCTTCATAAAAGGTATAAATCGGCGTAAAAAAAAGGACTGCAAAAGTACCGTGAATCCCCGAGTAAAAAAAATCCTGGTCATTTACAACAATAACCAGGAACGTTTACAAGTAAAAATAGGTTTACCAGGTATCTACATCAGCATGACCATCGTTTGATGCCGGATTGATCTCTGCTTCAGAGCCGGTAGTCTGCGAGCTGACAGACTCCTGCGAATGATTATCCAACATACTTTGTCCGTCTTCTGAATCGGGATATTCATGGTTGAATGCATCGAAATCAAAATCAGGCATCAAGTCGGTTTTTACATAATCGATCGTTTCCGTCAATGCCTTTAAGAATTTATTGAAATCTTCTTTATACAAAAATATTTTATGACGTTCATACCCACCTTCATTGAATCTTTTTTTGCTTTCAGTCAGGGTAATAAAATAATCACTGCTGCGTGTAGACCGTACGTCAAAAAAGTACGTTCTGATCTTACCGGCTTTCAGTCGTTTGCTGAAAAAAGTCTCATTGTTTCTTTCGTTGTTATTTTCGTATGACACTGTTCTGTTATTTTTTTTGAATAATTAATTAACAAATATACTATAACTTATTATTTGTCATAATAACTCCCAGATTATTTTTCGGTGATTTTCGAAGAGAAAAAGCCTTCCTCATTCGTAATAATGTCGGTCAGCCTGTCAAACGGTCTCATACTTTTTTTGCGATAATTTGTTTAAAACGCGCGTCGAACCCGACAATTTAGTCGGTAGACAGCATGCGAATAGACCTGAGG
>CAZFKA010000169.1:0-6846 GCA_964519155.1 uncultured Bifidobacterium sp.
GTGTTCAATCATTATACACTCGGCGAAGAATGTTTGCAACGACTCGGTTTTAAGGCAGAAGAATATATGAACCCACTCTTCTCATTACTCGACGAACTGGGTTTCAAAAATGAAGAAGTACAGGCTGCAAATGATTATGTGTGCGGTACCATGATGCTCGAAGGCGCCCCCTACCTGAAAGAAATGCATTTGCCGGTATTTGATTGCGCCAATAAATGTGGAAAAAAAGGTCAACGCTTTATTCATCATTCCGGCCATATCCGTATGATGGGGGCAACACAACCTTTCATTAGCGGCGCCATATCGAAGACGATCAACCTCCCCAACGAGGCCACGATAGAAGAGATCAAGGAATGCTATCAACTGAGTTGGGAACTGGGTCTGAAAGCCAATGCACTTTATCGCGATGGCAGCAAAATGAGTCAACCCCTGTCGAACAAAAGCGATAAAAAAGAAAAAACCGAAACAACAGAAAATGTGGCAGAAACCGTACAGCAAATTGCGGAAACGGTTATGCACGATTTGGGCAAACTTACCATTGATGAGCTACTCGAAGAAGTAAACAAAAGGGTTCAGGCCAGTCCCGATACCAAACTGAAACGCGAACTTTCGCGCATTGTGGAAAGAAAAACCCTGCCGGCTAAACGAAGAGGCTATACCATAAAATCGAAAGTTGGCGGACAGGCCGTATTTCTGCGAACCGGCGAATACGGAGACGGAACGTTGGGTGAAATCTTTATTGATATGGCCAAAGAAGGGGCTACCATGCGCAGTATGCTGAACTGCTTCGCGATCGCTATTAGCATTGGTTTGCAGTACGGTGTGCCATTAGAAGAATTTGTTGACAAATTTATCTTTACCCGTTTCGAACCGGCCGGTATGGTTGAACATCCAAACATCAAAAACGCAACATCAATTGTGGATTATATCTTCCGCGCCCTCGGTTATGAATACCTTGGCCGTACGGAGCTGGTGCATGTTCAGGCAGTTGTCAAAAGCCCTGACGAATGGGACGTACCGGTAGAAGGCGCAGAAGAATTGTCGAATGTAAGGGTTACTGCCTTGAGTGCCAAACCTAAAGTAAGCGATGTAGTGCCGCAAAAAGTGTCGGTGAAAGCGGAAATGTCGGAAGCAGATGAAAAAAGATTACGCGGTACAAGTTCCGATGCCCCGGTTTGTCGTTCATGTGGAAATATCACCATGCGCAACGGAACCTGCTATATGTGTACGAACTGCGGAACAACTACCGGTTGCAGTTAATATCAAAATGATACAAACGAAATACCCTGCTGTATGCGGGGTATTTTTTTTGCACCCCCTTCATCACTTGAACAATCATCATTATCAATTCATGACCCGACGCTCGGCATCTTTTAGCGTGAAATCAATGGTATGTAAAACAACATTTTTTGCGTTAAAAAAATTCTTATCTTCACTTTTCAATCAAGCAACAATATGAAAAAAATTATTTACATCGCTTTGTGCTCATGCCTGTTGTCGATCAGCCATACACTTCCCGCACAAACCAAGGTCACGTTTTATACCGACATGGGCAATTTCGTAATGGATCTGTACGACACGTTACAACCCATTACTACCGATAACTTTAAAACATTGGTCAACAATAAATTTTATGACAGCCTGATCATCCATCGGGTGGTAGCTAACTTTGTGATTCAGGCCGGTGACCCTTGGGGACCCGCTACAGGACCGGGTTGGAGTATACAGGATGAATTTGATGCCAATACCAGCAATGTACAAAAAGCAGTAGCTATGGCTAACGCGGGCCCCAATACAGGTGGTAGTCAATTCTTTATCAATCTTGTCGACAACCTGAGCTTGAATGCCAATTATCCGGTGTTTGGGATGGTAACTTCCGGATTTCCGGTTGTGCAAAATATTGGCGCGGTGGCAGTGGATGCCAATAGCAAACCATTGACTGACATCTTTATCGACAGCGCTCGTATCACTGCATTTCCAACAGGCATGCAAACATTGGATAAAAGTAAACCCATTTTATGGGAGGTTTACCCAAATCCGGCCAATGAAAGCAGTATTCTTGCTGTAAAGTCTGACCGTGATGAAACCATTCAGGTGACAGTCAGCGATTTGCTGGGACATGTATTGGTGCATCAAAAACAAAGCTTGAATGCAGGCACCAACCATATCGCACTTGCAAATTTGAATCTAACCCAAACCCTTAGCGGTTTTTATTTCTTAACAGTGACCTGCAGGGAGTCCGTCCAAACCAAAAAACTTTTGTTCCGTACAAGCCACTAAAGAAAGCTTTTATCAAAAATAACCAAAAAGCAAATCGGCACCACCCTTATCCAGTAATAAAAATGAGCCATTGATGAACGACAAAATTATTTTTCACTTGAGCAAAAAAACATGGTGGGAAAAACAAAGAGATCTCGACGTCTACCATTCTGAAAATTTTCACGAAGAGAAATTCATCCATGGAAGCACCAGAGCCCAGTTACACACCAGCGCAAATACCTATTATGGTCATGAACCCAGCATTATTCTGTTGCATATTGACACTGAACAACTGACTGCTGAACTGAAGTATGAGCTCTCGCCTTCGCGACAACAATTTTTCCCCCATATTTATGGCCCGATCAATAAAGAAGCAATACTGACCGTTGAAGAATTGCATAAAAACCCCGGCGATACCTGGAATATTTAAAACATACTTTTACCGATTAAAATCATAAACATGCTTGAACCACGAAAAATAATACCGGCTTTACTGCTTATTGTTACGTTGTCTGTACACACAAAAGCCAGTGGACTGATAGAAAAAAAGATCGAATTTGCCTCAATAGAAACTGCCTCAACATTATTGGGACGCGACGACGAGTATACAAAAGGCTGGAGCAAATTTGATATTGATTCGCGGATGCAAAAACCGGGGGCTTTAAAAGAGCAACAGATCAAATATACCTTGTCGCAAATCAGGGAATGGACAGTGGAAGAAAAACAAATGTTGTTGACTCAGGTAAAAAAAATGGATGAATTGATAACGAAAGGAAAATATCATTTGAACCATTTGCCCGAAAAAATAATCCTGATCAAATCAACGCTTGCTGATGAAGGTGGAGCAGAAGGGTATACGCGTTCGAATGCTATTGTACTGAAAGAAGGCATACTGAAAATGAAACAGCCCGACTTGTTGAATGTGCTGATCCACGAAATGTTTCATATCGTGTCGCGCTACGACCGAAACCTGCGCAAAGACCTGTATGCTATTTTTGGATTTCAACTGATGAACGAGGTTCCTTATCCTGCTGAACTCAAAGATTTTAAAATATCAAATCCTGATGCACCTTTCAAAGACAGTTATATCCGGTTTCAGACCAAGGAAGGAAAATCTGTCGATTGCATGATGATCTTGTATGCAGACAAACCGTATACCACGGGCAGCTTTTTTGAATATTTACAAATTGGTTTTCTCAAACTGAAAGGTGATACGCATAAAGAAGCAGACCTGAGTAGTGGGAAAGCAGAGGTATTTTCAATGAAAGATCTGGCAGAACCTTTCTTTAAAATAATTGGCCAAAACACTGAATATATTATCGACCCCGAAGAAATTGTGGCAGATAATTTTGTTTGCGCCTTGACGGATAAGGCTGACCTCCCGTCGCCCGAATTGGTGCGCGCGGTAAAAGAAAGATTGAGAAAATAAACTATTCTTTCAGGAATTTCAATCGTTTACGACCATTCAGTTCAATGAGGTACCATCCGTTGCTTAGGCTGCGTACATCTACTCCATCCGCGGGACTGTTGACAGCAAAGCATTGTCTACCGCTCACGTCAAATACCCGAATGGTTTGGATTTTTTCATTTGTCATGAAATGTAAAAATTGATTTACCGGGTTTGGATAAATCTTGACAACATTTTCCGGCAACACATCGTCAACTTCAAGCGGCCAACAAACAACATTATTGGTGTTCAAACTATTTTGAATGGCTGTAGCCCTGGTGGCAATAAAATTTTTCAGTCCAAATACAGTAATACCTCCCGGTCCATCTAGCGTCAGGTCATAGTTGAAGCTGGAATCGAATTTTGTATTGGTATAAAATTTCTTTGGATCGTTATACACACTTTGTTGAATGACATTTTTGATAGAATCGATCATCGGATCGAAATACGCATTAGTGAAATCATCTTTTAATGAACAGTAGGCCGCATGATACATAGCTTTGTAAGTAGCATTAGCGAGCATATTGTTACATAGCGGCCGAGACCCTGCATTACTGAGATAATAAATATCCATATTTTTGAGCTGCGCGGTTGTGAGATTATTTTTAAAACTTCCAAACGCTTCATTATTGTCCCACGCGATCCATTGAAATTTATCGGTAACAGTATCATGATAAATAAAATAATTGTGGCCACTACCAATATAGGAATCCAAACTTGAAAACATATTGGTCGCGGCCCATTGCCTGGTAAACATCGAAGTGTTCATTTTTGCATCGAGTGCCGATACGAGATTCGCCTGTGGGGTATTGTTGATCACATCTATCAAAGAAATGAGGTCAGACCAATCGTTTGCAACCGAATTATTTTTAAGTTCGTACGCTGTTTCATAATTCACCTGTTGGTTATTGCCTTTCCATTTCAAATCGCCATGCGGATCGCCTTTAAACAAGTTGCCATCGTTGCTATTGAACCAATGATTGCAAAATTCATCGTCTATTTCTTCCACGATAGTGTATAAACCCCACAATTGATTATTGAGATATACATTGCAATAAGTGGTACGCGGAGCCGGAATATCATGATCAATCAAAAAATCATTTGCTAACTTTTCGCGCATAAAAGAAGGATCCTTAAAAGCATTGTTGAAATTGAGCTTTTTCAACCCATGAATATCCTGGCCGGGCACGAACTCATTGAAATCAAGTTTGAATGACTTCTTCTGACTTGGATTATTAAAAGAGGAATTTCCCTTCGCTTTAATCCCAACGTCAATATACTGTTCGTTATTAAACTGAACCTGTACTTTCAGATAAGTGTCTGTAACTTTCGATTGCAAAAGAGAATCATAGAAAGCCGGATAAGGGAATGTAATATGCAAGGTGTGGATATATTGCATATTGAAAATAGAATCTCCGTTACCTGCCTTCGCACAAAAAGTAACGCCAATAGAGAACAAGCAAATCAAAAGGAATTTTTTCATAGGATTACATTTTTTTCGCTGATCAAAAATAAAAAAATATATCTTTATTTCCTGTGCTTGTATGCCGAAGAAACGGAATCTACAGGCGAACAAACCACCTTTTATACCGCATTCTACATCTCACTATGCAAACCTATCCCTTAGCCCATTTAAAAAAAGAAATGCAACATATCGATCAGGGGCTATTGGCCGCCATTTGCTATCGGATGCTGCAATACAAACGTGAAAACAAAGAACTGTTTCACTATTTGTTGTACGATCAAAGAGATGAACTCTCATTTCGAAAGAAATTGATCAGCGAAATAGATATGTTGTTTGCCGACGTCAACAAAACCAGTGTATATCTGGCAAAAAAGACGATTCGTAAAATTCTCCGGTACATGCACAAGTATCTCAAATTCTCAGGGGATGCACTTACCGCGGTGGAAATCATCATGCATTTCTGCAACAGCATGAATAGTCTGGACCTTTATTGGCAAGACAGCAAAGTAATGGTTAATTTGTACAAAGGCCAGCTAAAAAAAGCAGAGCGGATCTTACTGACGTTACACGAGGATCTTCAGTATGATTACCACCTGCAAATGAAAACACTGTATGCGGCTATTGACGTTGACTAAATAATCGATCCCTTTATCGTATCAGATTGATATCACCTTTCTTGATATAATTCTCTCCATCATACAAACATTTATATCTGAAGATGTAATAATACGTATTCATATCTCGGGGTTGATTGTGTTGATTACCGTCCCATCCTTCGCGGAAATCGTCGGTAAACCATACTTTTTGACCCCATCGGTCATAAATTTCAAACTGTTGTAATTCAATACCGGTACTGGTTGTAACCCTGAATACATCATTATTGCCATCGCCATTGGGCGAAAACGCATTAGGAATAAACACTTCTTCGCAACACTGCCCTGCTTCAATAATGACAGAATCTTTTTCAACACATCCCTTCGCGTCTACCACTTCCACGATGTACTTGCCGTATTTCAAATCAATCGCTTTCTGATCGAATTGTGCCGGCGTAGAATTCCACAGATACGTATAGGGCGGATTGCCACCTTGGGTATTGGCCAACGCCCAACCTTCCGTACCGGTACCATAACAGCCTAAGTCGCGCTTCGTGATCATGACTCTTAAAGGATCTAAAGGCGGAGTAACATCGAGAACGGTATCGAATACACAGCCCATAGAATCTTTCACTGTTAAACTATAAGATCCTTCATGAAGATTCTCAAAAAAGCCGAATTTATTTGTGTTCAAACCGGGGCGCAAGTAATAGGTATAACCACCATTACCACCCGTTGCCTGAACTTTAATTTTACCATCACTATATCCACGGCAAAAAACTGGTGAAATATCGATACTGCTTAAACTGATTTTATCGGGTTGTGTCAGTTGCACAAGTGAATCGCGACGACATCCCAGCGTGTCAACGATGCTTACCAGATAAGAACCTGCACCCAATTGATTGTAGAACCCACTGTTATTTGGATCCTGATTATTCAAATAATAGGTCAGCACCCCCACACCACCACTGGCGTTCACGTGTATGATCCCGGTCAGATCGCCCCAGCATTTGGGTGTCAACACCGAAACAAGATTGACCAGTATCTCCGGATTTTGCAATAATGTGGCCGTTGTACTGAGC
>CAZFKA010000170.1:0-6795 GCA_964519155.1 uncultured Bifidobacterium sp.
GAATGATACTATATACAAACAAAAACCAAGTTCTTTAAAATGGATCGTGGTAACTTCCTTTGAATATGTTGGAGAGAAAATTGACGACTGCTAGAAGGCCAATTTTTTTGAACTGCTGGCACTCCTCGACTCTAAAACTTGCGCAGCCTTAAGGAATTAATAGCGGCGGTTGAATCGGATCGAGAATTTTCAAAATTTAGAAGTTCGGTTTTATCAGTGGCGGATAGTGAATTGACAAAAAGTGATTTGGCTCCATTTTTAAGCTTTTTTAGGGGGGCATTACGTAATCAATATGAACAGAAATTATGTGACTTGGAGAGGAAGTAAAAGAGCGGACTTTTTTTATTACACGATCTATAGTCAATCATGTAGCGGTCGCTAACGCTCAGGTTTTGGCTCTTCATTGTAAATTTGGAATGTTGCCCAAAAGACTCGCGTCTCATGGCCTCTGCCAGATTTGCTGGGCCTTGAAAATATATGCAATGGCAGGTAATTACTCCACCTTCTCCGCTAAATTTATTGCCTTGCTTGCACCTAGTCCCTTCTTTTGATATTTCATATTCTTGCCGTCGAAGCTGATAATATTCATTTTGGTATATCTTTCAAGAATAACGAGCTTGTCATTGTTGATCCACCACTTACCTCCGTGAGATTTTCCATTGTCTAATTTTACCAGATATGTCCCATCTTCATTGAGGAAAAATTTTGAATTTTCGTCGCGCCATGTGCCAATCAGATCATTCCGACTAAAATTACCCTCATTCACTTTCGAGTTATTTTTGACCGGTTCGACAGGTTCTGCTTGAACTTCAGTTTTTAGGCTTAAATTTTTGGAGCATAAAGTTATCGCCGCCTGCTGAATTCTTTTAATTTCGATATCGATTTTGGCTTTGTATTCACGTTTTGAATAGTTCTTGGTAATTTCTTCCAAAAAGCATAACGCCAGACTTTCTCTTTGTTCCTTGGTCAAACTTTTATTTTTACTTACAGCGCTAAGGCCATCTTCGTATATTTCTGATCTGTCTTCTTTAGTCCAATCATAACTTTGTGAAAATGAGATAATCGCGGAAAAAGTAATTACGCAACTCAATAATATTTTTTTGAACATCATGTGTTTGGAGCGGGTTTAAGATTTAAAAAGCACATAAATATAATACGACTTATACAAATATTCAAAAAGCGACTAATTGCCTCTTTATCGATTCACTTATAAAAATTCTAGGTAAAATCAAATTTGCGGGTTGATTGATCACTAATCATGCATCGTTTTTTAAAGCGCCTAGTGCCGGAATTTTTTTTCTGCCCAATTAAAAAGCTGTCGCAAATCCCTTCTTTTACTTCATTTGATTCAATACTTATTCCCCTTACATTCCATCGTCAAGTACAAACGACCATCAATAGCGGCACTGATAGAACCACCGTTGAAGATACTGACATCGCGGGTAGGGACAGCCTCGTTGATGCTGCGAATGGTAAAGGTATGTTGTCGCCACCCGTTGCATGATACCGGTACAAACTGTCCGATCAAGACACGGAAATTACTGTTGTCATCGGGGATGGCAGGTAGAGCATAGGTAACCTCTGTAGTGGTTTGGGCTGCAAGGGTGTTTGTAAAATATCTACTGGCAACACCCGGCAACAACTATTGTGCATTGCTCTCAAAATTTGAACAGACCCTTACCTCTTTTGGCTTTTCCCTTTCCCCTTGAAGCTTTCCCCGAGACTTGTTTCTTGAAGTTTTCCCTTTTTCGGCTTTTCCCTCCCCCGGCCAATAGAATCTCCCTATCGCGCATTAACCAATCGGCATCCAACCATAAATATAATAGCCTTACCTTTGCGCGCATTATATGAAGATACTGCTACATTACCTGTCTCGCTACAAGGGCTTTGTGTTATTATCATTTTTGCTGGCTGCATTCAATACCGGCTTTTCGCTGCTTGATCCGGTATTTTTTGGGAAGCTTTTCGATTATATCAAAGAAAATTATAATCAGATCACCCAAAACACCTATATCCTCAACGTGCTGAAATTTATCGGCATCATGATCAGTGTGGCCATGGCTTCCCGTATCGCCAAAGCTTTCCAGGATTATACAGTCAATACGGTTATCCAGCGCTTTGGTGCCGATGTATATACCGATGGACTCAAACGAGCTTTGCAATTACCCTATCAGCAATTCGAAGACCAACGCAGTGGTGAAACCCTTGCTGTACTCGAAAAAGTGCGTGTCGATTCCGAAAAGTTTATGACCTTGTTTATCAACGTTTTGTTTGGGGTTATCGTGAGTGTGGTTTTTGTGATGATCTATTCGTTTACCACTTACCCCAAGCTGGTTCTCATATACATGGCAGGTTCCCTGCTGTTGTCGGGTTTGATGAGTGTGCTGAGCAAAAAAATAAAATTCATTCAACGCACCATTATCCGCGAAACAACAGCGCTAGCCGGTGCTACCACCGAATCATTACGGAATATAGAGCTCATACGGAGTCTGGGGTTAACCAATCAGGAAATCAAACGTTTGAATCTCACCACCCGTAAGATCCTGCAGCTTGAATTGAAAAAGGTAAAAAGCATACGATCGCTCAGTTTCGTACAGGGAACATTTGTGAATCTCATGCGGCAATCTATTTTGTTTGCCCTTGCTTATTTGGTGTTTAAGCAACATCTGTCCATTGGTCAAATGATCACAATGCAGTTTTTTTCCTTTTTTATTTTTGGTCCCTTGCAGGAACTCGGTAATATCATTCTCGCCTATCGCGAAGCAGAAACTTCCTTAGGTAATTTCGAAAAGTTGATGAAAACACCGGTGGAGGAAAAGGCCACCCATCCACGATCGATTAATAAAATTGAGGAACTCGAATTTACGAATGTGTCTTTCAAACACCAGACCGCCCGCAACAATGCGCTAACCGGTATTTCCTTTAAAGTTAAAAAAGGCGAGACCATTGCGTTTGTAGGACCTTCGGGTTCAGGGAAGACAACCTTAGTGAAATTGCTGGTTGGCTTGTATCGTCCTCTTGAAGGAGATTTGCTCTACAATGGTGTTTCGTTTCGTGATCTGGATATTGAAGAATTCCGTCACCAGATTGGTTTTGTGACCCAGGATACCCAGTTATTTGCAGGCACGATCCGTGAAAATCTGGCATTTGTCAATCCCCGGGCTACTGAAGATGAGATGTTGCTTGCGCTAAAAAAAGCATCTGCGTATACCTTGCTTAACCGTGCCGAGAATGGTCTCGACACAGTAATTGGCGAAGGAGGAATGAAGATATCCGGCGGAGAAAAGCAAAGACTGTCAATTGCTAGGGCATTGTTGCGTCAACCCCGATTGTTGGTTTTCGATGAGGCGACTTCTGCACTCGACTCCATCACCGAAGAAGCCATCACCAATACCGTAAAGGAAATCTCGAATGAAAAGGAACAGATCAACATCCTGATCGCTCACCGTCTGTCAACCATTATGCATGCCGACCGTATCTACGTGCTTGAAAAAGGCAAGATCGTGGAAACCGGCGCCCATCAACAACTGGTCGACGACAAAGGGTTGTATTATGCTATGTGGCGACAACAGATCGGGGAGCGGCAGATTGAACTTGTATCTTGATGTGCAACTAATGAAAAATCGACGATGTAAGCACTTAAAGATGAACTACTGGGTAACATGATTAAATTTCGAACTTCTACCTCCATTTTAAAATTTTCAAATTAATATAAATGAACGACGCAGCACCAAACAGATTGATCAGTATGGCGAAAATGAAATGCCCAAACTGCCACAAGGGTAATATGTATAAAAATAAAAGCATTTTTCCCTTAAAGGATCTGATGCAAATGCCCGACCACTGTCCGAATTGTGGCCTACGTTTCGAACTTGAAACCGGATTTTGGTTCGGGACAGGCTATGTCAGTTATGCCGTGAGTGTTGCCCTCATGTTTATCATGGCCGTTATTTTCGCGCTTACCTACGGGTTTACCTGGCGTGATAATTCGATCTTTATTTTTATTGGCATCATGATCTCAGGACTGATCATTTTACAACCGTTTATCATGCGTTTTTCAAGAGTATTGTATATCTATTTCTTCGTGAAGTATAAGAGTTATGTGCCGAAGCAAGAGGCTTAAAAGTTGTAGACTACTTTAGCTTTCAAAAAGAAGGGTGTGCCCGCTGTATAGTGTATTTCAGACACCGGAGCAGCCTCGTTTTTGAGTTGGCTCTCTGTTTCAAATTGCGCTTCATTCCATTTTACATTCAAGAGATTTTCCGCGGATAGGCAAAAAATGGTTTTTCGGAAATTGTATTCGATCACCCCGTCAAACAAAGTATATCCTTTGGCGATACGGCTATTGTCTTCGTTGGCGGCTCTGTCAGCCAGATAGCGATAGCGCAAGGATGTACGCAAGGCTTTGGTCGCTTTACAGGTCAGTCCACCAATACTGGTCATGGTTGGCGCGAGCGGAATTTTATTTTCACCGGCCGGCAAACCTTGAGCACGCGGTAGGGCATAATTGAAATCGGCGTCTGCATACAACCAATCGTTAATTTCGTAACGCAATCCCACATCGATGCCCACCCGCTGCGATGCACCACTGGCTTCCACGACAGCTTCATCACCCACATACACAAATTCCTGTTTGAGATATAAACCCCACAGCGAAGCAGACAAGTATACATTGGGCTGTGGTTTAATATGCGTGCCGATTTCCACCCCATAGGCGGCCGGTAATATTTCTCGACCATTTTGTGCCACTACTACACGGGTATCATTGGAGTGGAAGCTCTTGCCGGAGAGTAGAAAAAATTGAATAGATTCCTGAGGCGTGAAATAGAGATTTAATTTGGGACAAATAATGCCTTTGCTGACTTGCTGACGCTGATAACCCGTGGTGTCGAGTTTATTGTTGTAATCAAATGAGAATGCATCAGCGCGCACTCCGGCATTGATACGAAAATGATTGCCGAGATCAACATTGGCATCTGCATATACACCGGCATTTAATTGATGGATATCGCCCAGGCTTATAGGCTTCAAAAAGATATTTCTTCGCTCCACATTGCTGAGCGCAGAATTTTTGATATCATCGTATCGCAATTGTACACCCAATTCGGTATGCAATACCGTAGTGTTCCTTTTTCTTTCCCTATGCCATGAACCACGGTATCCGTAAATGTTTCTGTCTTCTACCTGATTGATTTCGTCACCATGTTGAGGGTCGTTTTTATAAAACGTAAAATTTGAAAACAAATCGAACGTATAATGCGAAAAAAAGAGTTGGTTGGTCAGATAATCACCATTGTCGTTTCGACTGTTTAGTGTAAGATTGGCATTGAATCGCGATGTCTTGCCCCCTTCGCTGTTATCAATACTTCCCCATCTGGTGATACGGCCATCCGCTATAGCTCGTTCAGGTAGTTGTCCGGAAGCATTCCAGAAACTACTAAAATTCGATACTTGCAGGCTAAGCAGTTGATTATCGGATATTGCCCCACTGTATTTGGCCATAAGGTTGATACGGTTGAGATTATCAGGGTTTTCAAAAAAGCCTCTGCGGAATGCATATTCACCGGCAACAAATAAATTTTGATTTTTTGCTCGGGCATTTTCCCCTAGTAAATTGAGGAGTGTCAAAACCCGGTAATGTCCGAATCGGCCAGCTTCCAGCGAAACGGCATTGTTGTCGATCCGGTTTTTGGTTTGAAATTGTATGGCTCCGGCTGTACTGAAATCGCCAATGGAGGCATGATAAGGGCCCTTTTTAATATTCACCTTTTCGATAGTTTCCGGAATGACAAAATGCAGGTCCGCATACCCCTGCCCATGGGCATGCGACACCATATTTACAGGCATCCCATCAACGGTAAGATTGATGTCGGTGCCATGGTCGCAATCGAATCCGCGAAGAAAAATTTGTTCCGCTTTCCCACCGCCAGCGTGTTGTGCAATAAACAAGCCCGGTACGATACGGAGTATGTCTTGTGCCGTATTGACCGGTCGCGTACTGATATCAAGTTTAGAAATGGTATGGCTGTTTACTTTCTGATCAGAAACAATTTTTATTTCCTTCAGGTGGGTTGCTTCTGTTTCCAGCAAAATGGTAACAAGCGTGCTTTCGTGATTTTTTACAGCGACAGTCATTTCTTTAGGCGTATAGCCCAATTGGGAAATTTGTAAACGGTGGATGCCTTCCCGCAGATCAGTGAATGTAAATGCACCTTCCAGATCAGCGGTTGCATACAGATCTGTGCTGTCTAACCGGACCTGTACATATTCGAGGGGGAATTTTTGTTTACTGTCCAGTATCCTTCCTTTGATACTGCCGTTGTGTGCAAATACATATTGACTGGTCATGAATAGTGAAAGGAGTAAGAGAATTTTTTTCATGGTATTTTTTTTTATGGAATGATTATGCCGTTCAGGGCTTCTGTTTTAATTAAGTGGTGACCGTTTTTTATTTCCGCACGTTCGGTGTTATTCAAAAATCCGTTCGAACGTCCAGTACAGCGCCACCAACGCGATGGCAATATTGGTAGGTATCACAAGCCGATTGCGATACCATGTTTTTTGTGAAAATAGTTTAGAGACGATCAGGTACATCAGCAAAATGACTGTGAGTTGTCCGAGTTCGACACCAACATTAAAACTCAGCAGTGCAGTTGCAAAAGCGTAGGACGGCAACCCGAGCTCACGCAATGCTCCGGCAAAACCCATACCATGTATCAGTCCGAAAATGAATACCATCAGCATACGCCAGGGTTTTATGTTGCTGGTATAGATATTTTCAACGGCAAGCACAGC
>CAZFKA010000171.1:0-6678 GCA_964519155.1 uncultured Bifidobacterium sp.
CGTAAGTATAGGAGGATAATTCAATGTATTTGTCAGCTTTGATGCCCACAACTTCATCGGCAAATGTAAGCGGTGTATATTCTTTTCCGTTCCAGGTAAAGGTTTCCGGAGCTTTGCCTAAATAAGTATCTAATGCAGCTATGAAAGCAGGTAACCAATTTTTGGTCAGTTTGCCATTTCGGTTTTCAACAATTCCTTTAAGAAAACCTTCGAGAGCAGCCTGCATTTCTCCGAATTTGTTTTTATTGGTTCCGTAGTTTAGTCCGGTATATACTTCATACGGTACGGCGCCGTATTTTTTATAAATCGCTACCACGTCATGCAATTCAGCCCCATCTCCCCAGCCGATATTGCCATGCATGCGTACATAGTTTTTGGCTCTTTCAATATAGGCGCAACGGGCAGTATAGATCTCTGAGATATCGACAAATGGCTTGCCAGTGCGCATCATTTCACTTTCGAGGAATGAATTACCTGAATAACTCCAGCAAGTACCGGAACTTCCCTGATTTTTTACCGGAGAATCTTCCAGATCAATGATGGAGGTGAATTGAAATTTTTTAGCGCTGTCAGATTTGTTGGCATCGAGTGATTTTACCAGATTATCTTGTGCGAAGGAATGTATAGCGCAAGCTGCAGCGAATATGGAAAGGACTATTTTTTTCATTTTGCGAAAATAGTCAAGGAATTGAATTTCAGGAAAAAAAATGGATGAGCGGTTAAAAACCTGTAAGGTTTCGAAAACCTTATAGGATTAACACCTAAATTTGCTATATGACCTACAATAATCATCAACCCCTGTTGCTGGGGGGCATTTATCATTTATTTTCAAGAGCTGTTGGCAACGAGAAATTGTTCTTATCGGAAGAGAACTACTTTTTTTTCTTATGCAAACTCCGGGAACATATTGAAGGAGTCTCCGAATTGTTTTGTTACTCACTATTGCCGAATCATTTCCATTTATTTGTGAAAATATCTGATAGCGATCGCATTGCAGAAAAATATAAGTTGGTCAAACGAAAGGAATTTGCAGCAATTGATTCGAATTTGTCGGATTTTATTATGGAGAGATTTAGCAACTTTTTAAACGGCTACACCAAGGCGTTCAATAAAATGTACAGCAGAAAGGGGGCTTTATTTATGGATTATTTGAAGCGTAGTTTAGCTGACGATGACAGTGCATTTACTTCGTTTATTTTCTATATTCATAAGAATGCAATTCACCATGGATTGACCAAACAAATCGGTGATTGGAAGTTTGATAGTTATAATTCTTTTCTTTCATCGCAGCAATCATCATTGCTAAGAGAAGAAGTGATTCGTTGGTTTGGGAGCAGAAGTAATTTCATTGAATTTCACAATCAACCTATAAGTTTAAAGAACGAACTCCTTCCAGAGTTTTAATTAAACCTATAAGGTTTTGCAAACCTTATAGGTTTGTGGAACTACTCGATCACCACTTTCCTCATGCTTTGATTTTTACCGTTTGATAATTTCAGCAGGTATAATCCTTTCGGTAAATCGTTCACACTGATTTCGATTTTGTTTTTACCATTTATTGTTTTTGCTAAAACAGTTTTCATCACCTGACCTAAGGTGTTAATCATCGAGACAGAACTTTGCTCAACTGAGTTGCTGTTAAATTCTATCGTCAGATTGTCTGTGGCGGGATTCGGATAAACCATTATTGTTTTTTCAAATTCAGGCGAACTCAATAATGCTGGATACGCAATCGTATTGACTGTTGTATTTGTCACAACCGGTGCATTGAAATCAAAATAGATATGCGCAGTATTATTGATCACATCACCGATCTGATTGGTATTTTTTTGTTCAATGCTGTAAGCAATATAACCATGACTCAGAGGTTCATTGATATTGCTGTCGGGCAGCATGATATTCACAAAGTTGAATTTGATCACGTTGTTTCCAATGATCTCAACGGTATACAAATGACTGCTTCCCATAATTTTTAATGTTGCTAAGTCAAGCTTGTTTGAAAGTGTGTCCATGACAAAAACATTCACAGCCGAATCAGTTCCTGTATTCTGAAAATTTATTCTGTAATTCAAAAGGGAATCCTGCAACAGAATATTTCCATTCGCGCCTTCTCCCACAGGGCTCACTGATTTATTATTCGGGTCAAACGCGCCGGTGACGATATTTTGATAACAATAATCATTGTTTAGTGGATTCACGTCTGTTCCGATCACATCTACATGAGCACAAGCATTCTGTATATTTCCCAAAGGAACATTTGCAGGAACATAGTATCCAATATTCAGGTCCGTACTTGAATATCCGCCCACACCGATATTGTTCCAAAAGACAGTATCCTGATTGATATTTGTGGGGGAAGGATTAATGTTTCCGAAACTGATATTCGCCGGTTTGATAAAATACGCATTGGTCAGACAGGAATTAGCCGGACTGTTGTTGATCACAGAAAATGTATAGGTTCCTGTAAAGCCGGGTGAAGTTGCAGTTCCGGTAATCCAGGCCTGTGCATCACATTGCGCGTATGATGAATCTGCAAAATATAAATTGTTGAATACAGGATTTCCTAAATTCAACGTAAATGTATTGGGTTGTACACAACTATTTTCAAAAATATAGGCCGGTGGGGTCTGACTGATAAAGTAGGTATTAAATGGTAGATTATTGATAACATATTCACCATTCATATTGGTATAGCCGTAGTAATTATTTCCTAAATTAATGAAGGAATTTTTGATAGGCGTTTCACCTGCATTAAACATACAATCCACATTAGCATCCAGGTAAACCTTTCCTGAAATGGCTCCGCAATTTGCACCATTTACGGGTACAACATAATTGTACAACTGGCAATTGCCTGTAGCGTCAGTAATTATCAAATCGTAATTGCCGGCTGCTACCGGTCCGATATTCGGATAATTGTTATTGTAATTTCCCCAATTGTACAAAAAGGGAGGATTCCCTCCGCTTACATTGATTTGTATACTTCCATTATTCGTACCTGTACATGAAACAGGCGTGATCAAAGGGTTTACGCTTATAGTCGGTAGCGAGGTGAGCGTATTTGAAATAGTAAAAGTAGTAGTCGCGATACAACCTAACGCATCCGACACTGTCGCGGTATAATTGTTAGCGCTCAAATTTAAAAACTGTCCGTTTGCGTTATTAGGAAAACCATTCATTGAATAGATCGACGGCGCCACGGCACCATTGGCAAATAGTTCAATAGAACCGTTATGCTGAAAGCAGGTATCGGGTAAATTTGAAATTTGCACAATATTGATCGGTGTATTCGCTTGTACACTTACCATAGCAGTTTTTACACATCCTGCAGCGTCAAGTACTTTTATCGGATACAATCCTAACAGTAAATTACCAAATGTATTGGATGCCTGATAATTGGCGCCGTTGTCTTTTGAATACTGATAAGGAAAAGTACCGCCTGTTACATTTACGACAATACTACCATTTGCAACACCGACACATGCCGTATTCGTCACTACAGTATTTAAAGTCATGGGTGAAATAATTTGTACGTTTACATTCACTGAAGTTGTGCAACCTGCATTGTCAGTGGCTGTAATTGCATACGTGCTGCCGCAGACTGATGTAAAAATACCTGTATTGTTTGTTTGAATGATGACGCCCGCACTATCGAGGTCATAAGTATAGGTCGGCCCGCCACCACCTGTGGCATTGGCTGTTATAGTTCCGTTACACATTCCGCAATTAGCATTGGTGACGGAGGTCGAAATATAGATCGGTGAATTTATGGAGGCGATTGTAAAATTTGTCGTTGCCTGACAACCTGCTGAATCAGTTACCTGAGCTGTATAATTTCCATTACAGATATTGACGGCATTTGGATTGATACCACCCCATATGGTATAAGTATAGGGTGAAATGCCACCAGTGGCATTTAGCGCTACACTGCCGCTGCAATTGCACAATCCGGCTGAAGGAGTGGCATTGAGCACAATATTATTAGGAATTAAATTGACAAAAGCGGTTGTATAGTCAAAGCAACCATTCGCATCGGCAACAGACACAGTATAAATTCCGGCAGCAACGTTTGTAAAGCAATTGGCCGCAATATTTACATTGCCGGGATTTATGCTGAATGTATAGCCAGGATTTCCACCACTTACGTATAGGCAAATTGTTCCATTATTGCACAATGCGCCGCTTGTAGTAACACTGTCAATTTGAGGCGACAAGATATAATTAATATTCAGTACAACGCTGTCACTGCAAAGAGTTGCATCTGATACGTGGAGGGTATAAATTCCTGCTGCTAAATTAGTAAATGAATTATTCGCTTGTGGTATCCCATTGTTTAAAGTATAGTTATAGGGTTGTACTCCGCCGGTAGGGAATGCGCCTATTGAGCCTTGATTGTTGTAGCAGTAACTGTCGTTAGCCATGGGGTTAATCGTAAATGCGCATTGGGCATGAACTATTGCTGACAGCCATGTTAAGAAGAATAGTAGTGTGTACGTTTTCATTTTTCATGATTTGCTGCACGCAAAGTATGTACTTTGATTTCAGCACACCAAACAAGTTCTGTCATTTTATTTTCAGGAATGATTTTATTGCAATGCTGTGACAAAGCACGTCTGCTCAATATACGAATTCAACAAAACGATCAGACGTGATGACGTCGGTAGCAGCATCAGGATAAAGGTTTGTAAATGCTCTTGTCACCTTTCCTTTTTGCAGCGAATTCCATTTCATTTCATAAGCACGTATTTCATCATTTTCAGTTTCCACATAATCCACTTCCTGTTGCTGCATGCTACGCCAGAATTTACTGTTTATACTTTTCTGTTTGTAATGATTCATTTTTATTCTTTCGGTGATGATGAAATTTTCCCATAACGCACCTGTGTCATTTCGAAGTTCCATTGGTTTAAAATTATCAATGATGGCGTTGCGGATTCCGTTGTCCCAGAAAAATATTTTTTTCATCTTGCTTACTTCCTTCCGGTCGTTTGTGCTATGGCTACGCAATCGGTACACAACAAAAGATTTTTCAAGCAGATCAATATATGACTCCACAGTTTCTGATTTTACTTTTAATTGTATGGCCAATTCCTGCAGCGACACTTCACTTCCAATTTGATGTGCCAGTAATTGTAAAAGTTTGTCCAACAACTCAGGTTTGCGGATGTCTTTCCAGGCTAGCACATCTTTATAGAGGTACGAGCCGGTCAAACTTTTAATATACATTTCTGCATCATGCTGATTGTTTACGGTATCAGGATACAACCCATAAACAAGATGCCGGTTCAGATTGTCACGTAATTCCAGTTGCTGATTTTTGTTGTAAATTTCACTTAAGGCTAATGGATACAGGTGAAACAAAAATTGCCTGCCCGTCAATGGTTCAAATATTTTATTCGCAATTTCCAGAGCCGATGATCCAGTTGCAATGATTTGTTTATCTTTAAAATTATCGGCCATCAGTTTAAGACATAAGCCTACATTTTCAATCTGTTGCGCTTCATCTATAACAACGATCTCATTTCCGCCGATGATTTCCCGGATTTTAGAAACTGACAGATCTGCGAAAAGTCGTTTGTTGGCAGGCTCTTCTGCATTGATGTATAACACCGGTTTAGGGTAATTTTTAAGCATATTTTGCAATAAAGTCGTTTTGCCCACCTGCCTTGCTCCGGTAATCACCAGTATTTTGCTTCTAAACATCCATTTTTCAATGGTTTTAGCCAGATGTCTGTTATAATCCATTAGGTTAACTTTACTTCAAAAGTATTAAAATTTCCGATATAACGGAAAAATAAGTATTAAAAAATCCATTATAACGGAAAAATAAGTATTAAAATTTCCATTAACTACGAGTCAAATTTTGCGTTTTAAGTTTAAAAAATACGTTATAAAGCTTTCGGATTATATTTGATCAAAACTTTTTTATGAAAATCATAGTCACTATAGCTGCCATTTTTTGCTCCTTTTTGAGTGTGTACGCACAAAACGATAACCAAAAGTACGACTCCTTACTTGCTAAAAAATTGAACGCCGATGATTATGGTATGAGAAGTTATGTGTTTGTAATATTAAAAACAGGCAATAATAAAATGACGGACAAAAAATACACCGACAGTTGCTTTCGCGGTCATATGGCGAATATCGAACATTTGGTGCAAATCGGGAAGTTGATCGTCGCCGGCCCTATGGGGAAAAACGAAAAGTCCTATCGCGGCATTTTTATTATGAATGTGAAAACAATCGAGGAAGCCAAGGAATTTTTACAACAGGATACAGCAATCGCTGCCGGTTTGCTCGAGCCTGAATATTTTCAATGGTATGGCTCTGCTGCACTGCCTGAATACCTCGACGCTTCCGATAAGATCTGGAAGAAGCGTCATTAATGATCGTTGATTCTTACAAAAATTTAAAGCTGTTGATCATGGTTTCAGCAACAGACTGGTAAGTGGCGTAATGTTTCAGCGGTGCAGCATACATCATGTTATACAGTTGACCCTTGTGGACCCAAAGTACCATTTTTGTTTTCAATACTTCTTTGCCACCTTGCATATTGAATACCAAAATTTGTTTGCCATTTACTCTTTTATTTTCAACAAAGGTCTTTACACCCATTTCTTTTTTCAATGAGCCCAATTGAGTTTTCATCACACCGTCGAGGTTGTTGATTCCCTTATC
>CAZFKA010000172.1:0-6627 GCA_964519155.1 uncultured Bifidobacterium sp.
GTATATAGCCCTATCAAATACAAAGAAAATACCGAATGTATTTCGCCTGCACAATACAACAACAGCGGCCTGTCAGTAAAAATGCTGTAAAGCCTTTCAAGATAAATTAATGTACAAACTTAGTTTTGTGCAACCTTGTCTTTATGTTCATGCATGTATTTTTTGTACATGGTTTCCAGCGAATTCAAATAAGTCTTTAAATTGCGCAGTGTAACTTCCGGATTCGTTTCAGCAGGCATCCCTTCCGTCATTTCACCCATATATTTCAATAATTCAGGGCATTCGTCCTGAATCTTCAAGGTCAACTTCATGATCTTAGAGTTCAACGCTTTTTCAATGTCGAGATATTTTCCGGCCTTCTCTTTTGTAGACTCTAATTTGTCTTGAAAGTCCTCCAGCAGATTGTGCAAGCGAACTTTCATATATTCCTTGGCATCCTCCTTTTTGTTGAGTAAGCGTTTGCGGGTCTTTCTCCCTTTGTCAGGGGCAAATAAAACGCCCACAATACCACCGGCAATAACACCCAACGCCAGGGCAGCCAGCAGGTTTCCTGCATTTTTGTTGTTTTCCATTTTAATGAGTTTTAATTAGTTTCCCCTCACAGCACGGCAATCTATAACAAAGATTCACCCAAATGAAAAACAAAGCATTATACGATTATGCAGAAAAGTTACATAATTAAGTAGTAGCGTAACAGAAAAATTGCAAAGACAAATTATTCAATTACAATATGATAATTTTCCATCACCATATTGTACAGCATTTTTTTACAAGCCTGATCAGCAATATCATAAGCGGTGTCGCGGTCGATTGCGTCAATGGTCAGGGTAATATGTTTGCCGATACGCACTTGCTGAATTTGTTCAAGCGACAATTTATGAAGACTTTCGTTAACCGCCTTACCTTGGGGGTCAAGCAGTTCTTTTAAAGGCATAATGGTAACATGTGCGGTAAAGATCATTGTTCGGAAGGTTTATAGGCAAATGATAAAGTGATATACAATAAAAATGAAAACGGGATGGCCAGTGTTTTCAGGAAAGGCACCGAAGCGGCACTCAGGAGCAGCCAACTAACTTGGGGCCAGTATTTTTTAAGAGAAAAACCGCTGAATTTTAGGGTAAACAAACGAATACGGCTAACCATCAGCCAGCATAGTAATGCGATGACCAGGTAGATGACCCATTCATTTTGCATTTTTAAACCGATACCCAAGGGGTTGTACAAATTGATCAGCGGAAAAGAAGCAACAACGAGTCCTGCCGCGGGAATGGGTACCCCGGTAAAATAAGCGGTTGTGTCCGGGCTCGAATTAAAACGGGCGAGACGCAATGCCCCAAAACAGGCCAACAGAAATGCCGGAGCCAGACCGATCATAGACACATCGATCGCATCGGGTTTGGCGATATAGGCTGCCCATAACATTTTAAACAAGATCATGGATGGGGCAACGCCAAAGCTCACCACATCGGCCAACGAATCGAGGTCTTTTCCAATAGGAGAGTGCACCCCCAGCCAACGAGCTACCATACCATCGAACAAATCACAAACAGCCGCGATAAAAATAAAAAGGCTACCGTAATAAGCCTGTGGAGTGCCGGTGATCCAATATTGCTCGGGTCCTTCAGACAAAAACGGCTGCGAATTGAGGATGAAGGCAATAGCAATACAACCACAGAACAAATTGGTAAGGGTGAGGATATTGGGTAAATGTTTCATGAAAAGCGGAGTCGCAAATATAGATAAAAAATATAAGCCACTGGAAATTATTCGGCCTGCACCTGTGTGCGGAAGGGTGTTCATATTTACGAAAAAGCGCGAAGCATTACGGTGTTTGATCGGCGGTGGCAAATCCGGGGAATGCCCCATTGACCAGGGGGGATCAAGGTATGACAACTGCCTGTTTGTTGCGTAAAGCGGGGGACGATGAACGGAGCGTCGCAAATCCGTTCCACCCATTTCTATAGCTGACCCCCACAAGCTAACTCTGTAGGAAAAGGTATACCCATTAGTATTCTTTAACCATTAAAAATTCGTTTTTCAACTTTAAAATGTAATTTTGCAACCCTATGTCAGATGAGATCCGCCATGAATGTGGCATCGCTTTTTTAAGACTACGTAAACCCCTCGCACATTTTCACAAAACTTACGGTACAGCCTTTTACGGCTTAAATAAGCTTTACCTGTTGATGGAAAAGCAACACAACCGCGGGCAGGATGGGGCCGGTATTGCAACCGTGAAACTCAATATGCCTGAAGGTCTCCCTTTCATGAGCCGGATCAGGTGTAATAATGGACAGAATATAGCTGATATTTTTAAGCAGGTGCAAACTGAGATCGAAGAGGTAGAAAAACTTCGTCCGGATATCAGACAATACCCCGAGCAATTGAAAGGATATCTAAGCTATATGGGTGAAGTGATGATGGGACATTTGCGTTATGGCACACAAGGAAGAAATAATATTGAATATTGTCATCCCTTTATCAAGTCGGACATTAACCCTAAACTAAATCTTTGTTTGGCCGGTAATTTCAATCTGGTCAATACGAAGGAACTTTTTCATTTTGTGCATCGCGACGAGTTGGCTACACTCAAAACTGATTCTGATTTGTCGGCCATGATGGAGGTAGTTCATTATTTTTTACGCGAAGAAGTTGCCGGTGGAAACGACAGCATCAACTGGGCAGCAGTGCTGGGTAAAGCTTGCGCCATGTTTGACGGTGGTTTTGTTACAGAAGGGATTTGTGGTAATGGAGATGCCTTTGTAATTCGCGACCGTCATGGAATACGCCCGGCGTATTTTTATGCTGACGATGAAGTAGTTGCCGCTGCGTCAGAGCGTCCGGTGCTGATGACTGCCTTCAAAGCAACTGCCGATCAGATCGTTGAATTGGCACCGGGGCATGCACTCATCATTCGTGCAAATGGCGAGTATTCGGTTGAAAAAATATTACCCGAAGCTGAAAAAAGGGCATGTAGTTTTGAAAGGATTTATTTTTCGCGGGGTAGCGATGAAGATATTTATAAAGAGCGTAAACAACTGGGTCGTCTGTTGTCTGAAAAAGTACTGCATGCAATCAACCATGACTTGCGCAATACCATCTTTTCGTTTATTCCTAATACGGCCGAAACGGCTTTTTACGGATTGATCAAAGGCGCCGAGGCCTACCTGAATGAAATCAAGGTGAGTCGTATCCTGCGGTGGGAAAAAGATTATGACGAAAGCCGTTTGCGCGAAATGATTGAACGAAGAGTAAGGATAGAAAAGATCGCTATTAAGGACGTAAAAATGCGAACCTTTATCACCGAAGACAAGGCGAGAAATGAAATGGTGCAGCACGTATATGACATCACCTACGGTACTGTGCGGGCGGGTATCGATTCGTTGGTGGTGATCGACGATTCTATCGTGCGGGGAACGACCTTGAAAGAAAGTATCATCAGGATGCTAGATCGTTTGGGGCCCAATAAAATTATCATTGTTTCTTCGGCACCTCAAATCAGGTATCCCGATTGTTATGGGATCGATATGAGTAAAATGGGCGAGTTTATTGCTTTTCAGGCAGTGGTGGAATTGCTGAAAGATCACCGGAAAACACATTTGCTGACCGATGTTTATGCAGAATGCTTACAGGCAGAGAAATCAAATCATCTGGCATCAAAGAATTTTGTGAAACGAGTGTATAAACAATATTCCATTGAAGAGATCAATGTAAAGATTGCACAGATGTTGCGCACCGAGGATGTGAAGGCGGAAGTGGAAATCATTTACCAAACGATTGAAAATTTGCATGAAGCTTGTCCTGACAATCGTGGCGACTGGTACTTTACCGGCGATTATCCCACACCCGGGGGGAATGTGGTTGTAAATAAAGCGTTTATGAATTATATGGAAGGAAACGTGGGGCGTGGGTATTGATAAAGAATCGATGAGGTCTGCACTTACTTGTCTGCGGTCCTTTACAGAAACAGCAAATTTTTACATGACAATTAAAAATACACACTTGTGATTCGGTTTGATAAGTTTACTTTAAAAAATGGTTTGCGTTGCATCGTACATCATGATGCTTCAACGCCAATGGTTGCCATGAATATTTTGTATGATGTGGGAGCCCGTGATGAAGACCCTGATAAAACCGGCTTTGCGCATTTATTTGAACATCTCATGTTTGGCGGTTCGGTCAATATACCTGATTATGACGAACCTTTGCAAATGGCCGGTGGCGAAAACAATGCGTATACCACCAACGATATAACCAACTATTATATACAGTTGCCGGCTGAAAATATTGAAACGGCTTTCTGGCTCGAAAGTGATCGCATGCTGAGTCTTGCCTTTGATGAAAAAAGTCTGGATGTACAACGAAAAGTTGTTTGTGAGGAATTCAAAGAACACTATATTAATAAACCTTATGGTGATACCTGGAAGTATCTTCGCGAGTTGTGCTACACGCAACATCCGTACCGTTGGATGACCATCGGCAAAGAACTTTCCCATATTGAAAATGCGCAATTGAGCGATGTGAAGACATTCTTTTTCAAACATTATCGACCGCAGAACGCTGTGCTGTGTGTAGCCGGCAATGTCAGCACCGAACAAGTAAAAGCACTCGCCACGAAATGGTTTGAACCGATTGAAGCCGGTGAAAAATATGTGCGCCAAATCGCTGAGGAACCGATACAACTTGAGCCTCGATTGATGGTGGTTGAAAAGGATGTACCGGTTTCTGTGATCTTTAAAGCATATCCCATTGCGCGTCGTATGGATAAGCATTATTATACGGCAGATGTGATTACTGAAATACTCAGTGGCGGCAACTCATCACGTTTGCATCAACGATTGGTGAAAGAACAGAAATTGTTTAGCCAAATTGATTGTTACCATACGGGTAGTGTGGAAAAAGGACTGTTGGTTATTGAAGGAAAACTGTTGCCCCATGTTACACCGGAGGAGGGCGACCAGGCCATACAAGTGGAAATAGAACAACTCAAAACGGAAACTATTGGCGAGACGGAACTCGAAAAGGTAAAGAATAAAATCGAGAGTATGATCGCCTTTGAGGACCTGAGTTTGCTCAACCGGGCCAATAACCTTGCCTTTTATGAACTACTGGGCGACGCCGCGAAAATGAATGATGAACTCGAGAATTACCACCGGGTGAGTGCTGCCGATATTACCGAATATGCCAGGCAAATACTCACCTTGCACAACAGCAATACGTTGTATTATCTTGCCCGCAAAGCAAGTGCCCTTTAACTTCTTCGGAGTTTGCTATAGTCAATAAAAAAGATCACTCTGGCCGAAACTTCAAAGGCATGCGGGCTTCGTACGATTCGGGTTAGGTTCTGAAAATAACTGTTGTCCAACTGTTCATTGAGCAGATATGCATCTCCGAGCCATTGCTTGTAACTCAATACCAACCGGCTTCCCGGACGAAACATCCAGTTGTAAAACAAATCGATATTCTGCAAATTGAAGTTTTCATCGAATCCGTTTTGATAAGGGTAAGATGATTGTTGCCAAGCACCTGATTCGCTGACCCGATGAAATGAAGTGTAGTGGATAAATGAATTGTAATGTCTGAATCTGGCAGTGAGATTCATTACCGGCGAGAAATTATATTTGATATTGCATTGCCCATCAAATTCAGTCACATTGCGCCGCCCGACGATGGGCTCGTTCAGTTGGTCATCGAAAGTAGCATAACCGATATTGCTTTCATCAAATTTAAAATTGCCCGACACTGTTGCTTCAAGATGTTGGCTGAACTGATACCTTAATCCTTGGTTGATATCGAAATAGTCAGCGTTTTTGATATTTGAAAAACCATAACCGGCATAGTAAAACCAAAACAATTTTTTACGGCTGTCTGAACTTCCATTCACATAAGAATAAAAGTAGGGCACATATAAAAGTTTCTTATCGAAATCTCCCAACTGATAAAAATCAACTGTAGATATCGGGCGGGTTTCAAAGCCCACGCTCACATCCCAGAAGTTTTTAAAAAGTAAAAATAAATTACTACTTGCCTGAAACGAACGAAAAGTAAATGGATTCGTGTTCCATTGTAGGTCCTCGTTGGTGCTCAATTCGTACAACTGTAAAAATGTAAAGCGGGGTTTATTATTGTTGTAGCTGATATTGATATTTTGCGAGGTCCGGTTAAAATCATATTGCAGTCCCATATCCGTTTTATCGAATTGCGGCGACATGCTGTTGGCCAATAGGCTATAGCGAAATTTTCCGGATACCTTGAGGTAATTCAAGCCAAAGGATGTACCGGTCTTCATGGTGCCATCATTTACCAAACTGCTTTTGGCATAGCCGGAAAACAAATGACTTTCGGCCTTATTGTACAGGTTAAAAATAAGGCAATGATATACTTGGATATACCAAATAATTGATTTACCTTGTGCAAAAATAGTACAACTATGGAAATTGCAAAGGGTATATTATCATTCAAAACTTTTAGTGATATGATGGAAGCACTCCCAACAGATAAGGCTTGCAGGGAATACATGGAAGCTATGCGATGGAAGGGAACGCCTGTTTGTCCTCATTGCGGTGTTGTAGATGAAAAGCATTACCAAATTAAAAGAGACGGTGAATTTAAGGGCTTGTATAAATG
>CAZFKA010000173.1:0-6622 GCA_964519155.1 uncultured Bifidobacterium sp.
GCTGAAATCAATAAAGGAAAATCAAAATCGCAGGAAGAAATTGCCAAAGCGGTAAATGGTGATGGACCGCAGGATAAAGTTGTATACGAAAGTGGTAAATTTGAAAAAAGCAAATTCCCACCAGGTACCATTTTCGCTGCAGGTAAAGTATCACCCTACTTCAGAAACGATGATGGTTCATATGGTATTGTGTATGTAAAAGAAGTGTACGACCAGCCAACTCAAAAAACACTTAACGAAGCGCGCGGTTATGTAGTGTCAGACTATCAGGAGTTTCTGGAGAAAAAATGGATTGCAACCTTAGAAGAAAATTATCCGATTGTGATCAATGAGAGTGTGCTGAAAAGTATGGTAAAAAAATAATTGACCGATATTATTTCTTTTTATAAAGCGGATCCTTGTGGTCCGCTTTTTTTTGAACACTCCTTACTAAAATAAGCTTTAACAAGACATTGAATTTTTTTTAACGATTGTGTTGTTGGATTATTTTTTTGACAAAATAATTTTGTGCATCAAAAAAAACATCATCATGAAAAAACTTGTTTATATCACCCTTTTAGCAGCCTGCGTCCACTATTCCACGCAAGTTGACGCGCAAGACAAACGTAAAAAAGTAGAAATTGAACGCCAGAATGCTGACGATGTTGAGTTGGAAATTAAAAATGATAAAGACATTAAGCTGGAAATCAAAAACGGCGAGGTCTATATCGATGGAAAAAAAGTTGCTTCCGTTGACGAACATAAAGACCAAGACGGACGCATAGTTCAGAAAAAAATCATTATCAATGGAAAAGAACTGAATGATGAAGAAATGGAGAAATTTGATATGGGCGATCATTTCCTGTTCGATTTCAACGAAAATGGTAAGAAACCAATGTTAGGTGTTACCACGAAAGCGTCGAAAGACAATGACGGGGCGGTTGTTGAATCAGTATTACCAAATTCACCTGCTGAAAAAATCGGATTACAATCAGGGGATGTAATTACCCGGGTTAATGAAAAGAACATCAGTAATCCGCAGCAATTGGTGGATGCCATCGGTGCATTCAAACCGGGGAACGAAGTGGAAATTACCTATGAACGAGACAATAAATTTCTGACCAAGAATGTTGTACTGAAAGGGAAAAGTGATGCCACTACATTCAAAGGAACATTGCCCTTTGGTGAAGATTTTTTTGGACAATTTGGCGAAAGCGGCCGTCCATTTATGTTTGGTCAAAACTTCAATGCTGGCCCCAAAATCGGTGTAAGTGTTGAAGACCGATCTGAAGGAAAAGGCGTAAACGTCCTCGACGTAACGAACGGCTCAGCGGCCCAAAAAGCCGGGATCGAAAAAAATGATGTGATCACTACTTTCGACCTGAATGAAATTGAAAATGTTGACGAATTACTCGAAGCCATTTCAAAAGCAAAAGATAAAGAAAAAGTGAATATCAATGTGTTGCGCAACGGCACGCAAAAACAATTATCCCTCAGTATGCCCAAGAATCTGAAGAAAAGAGATTTGTAATTCAATTAAGCAAAAAGTAAAAAAGGTCCGGTAGTTTTGCCGGATTTTTTTTGTCACTTACATTTCATGTTTGAAGTCGCTTGTCACAAAAAATTTAATTTCAGGATTATTGCTTCTTTCGGTATTGAGATACCATTCACTTTCCGCCAGATAAACATAGTGGTCCTCTTTGTCTTGCACGATATTTGATTGCTTATAGCGAATAAAGTCCTGCACCTTTTGCGGGTCACCTTTGATCCAGCAAGCTTTAAAGTAAGGCAATGTTTTGAAACTACAGGCCGCACCATACTCTTGTAACAGCCGGTACTGAATCACTTCAAACTGCAGATCCCCTACGCAACCAATAATTTTTCGATTGCCACCATGTTGGGTAAATAACTGCGCAACTCCTTCGTCAGTCAATTGTCTGATTCCTTTTTCCAACTGCTTGGTCTTCATCGGATCATTGTTTACCAGTTCCTTAAATATTTCGGGAGAGAAACTTGGGATACCGATATAACTCATCATTTCGCCTTCGGTCAGCGTATCTCCAATTTTGAAATTCCCGGTATCAAACAAACCGACCACATCACCGGGAAAGGCGTCGTCGACAACGTTTTTCTCCCTGGCTAAAAATGTGTAGGGATTGCTAAACCGAACATTTTTCTCCAGCCGGACATGATGATAGAAAGTATTGCGTGAAAACTTGCCTGAACAGATTCGCAGAAACGCCACCCGATCGCGATGACGGGGATCAATATTCGCATGGATCTTGAACACAAATCCACTGAATTTATCTTCGGTCGGTAACACCTCCCTTTTGTCGGTCATTCGCGCCCGAGGCGACGGTGCAATTTCAATGAACGTATCGAGCAGATCTTTGATACCAAAATTATTTACAGCACTTCCAAAAAAAACCGGCGCCAGATCACCTTGCAGATAAGCATCTTTATCGAAACGGTCGTAAACGGTTGTGATCAGTTCCATGTCTTCGCGTAAACTATCAGCATCCTTTTGGCCTACCAGTGTTACAATATCATCGGTGGCCAAATCAGGCAAGCTGATCAGATCATCATCAGTCGCTTTCTGATTCGCCTGAAAAGTGAGCAGGCAGCGGTGGTGAATATTGTAAACTCCCTTGAAATCGCGGCCCATATTGATCGGCCAGGTGAGCGGTTGTGTTTTTATATTTAGTTTTTTCTCCACTTCCTCCAACAAATCAAAAGGATTTTGGCCATCCCGATCCATTTTATTGATAAAGATGATGACCGGCGTATTCCGCATCCGGCAAACTTCCATCAGCTTTTCGGTTTGTTCCTCCACACCTTTCACGCAATCGATCACCAATACCACACTGTCTACCGCGGTTAACGTGCGGTAGGTATCCTCGGCAAAATCCTTATGGCCCGGCGTGTCCAGCAAGTTGATCAGTTTATCTTTATATTCAAAACTCATCACCGATGTCGCCACCGAAATCCCTCTTTGCTTTTCGATCTCCATAAAGTCAGATGTCGCGTGTTTCTTGATCTTATTCGATTTCACCGCACCGGCTGTTTGAATAGCACCACCAAAAAGCAGAAATTTTTCCGTCAACGTTGTTTTACCCGCATCCGGATGCGAAATAATAGCAAAGGTTTTGCGGGTTTCTATTTCGTGTAAGTATTTCATAAAAAGTGCGCAAAGGTAGTACTAATGCTTGTAAAATACCTTGCAAAAAAATGATAGCGTCGATGGATGATGCTCATTATTTTACCGCAAAAAAACTCATCTTCAATTTCATTACTGCAATAGTAAAACCCGCAAGCATTACACCTGCGGGTTTCGATACTAATTAAAATAAACAAGAGCCAAATAGGAAATAATCTAACGAATCAACAACACATCGCCTTTTTTCAGGTAGTCTTTGCCATCGAGCGTACAAGAATACCGGTAAACATAAAAGTAAGTGGCCACAGCAGCTTCTTTACCATCTATTGTTCCATCCCAACCCCTTCGCCAATCACTGGCACTATATACCTTTTGTCCCCATCGATCATAAATGTCCAGTTGTTTCATTACGACACCGGCAGTAGTTAAGATCACAAATTCATCATTTAAGTTATCGCCATTCGGTGTAAAGGCATTTGGAATAAAGGCAACATCACAACAAGGCCCTTCATGAAGGTAAACGGTATCAGCTAAACGACATCCGGCCGCATCAGTTACATTTAGCTGGTATGAGCCAAAATAAAGCTTTTCTGCTTTAGCGGTAGTCTGTACGGGACTTGTACTCCATTCATACACGTAGGGAGGATGTCCACCCAATACATCAGCCACAGCATATCCTTCATTTCCTCTTCCATAACAGGCCAAATCTTGTTTAATAATCGACAAATGCAAAGGATCAGCAGGTTGGTTAATCAGGAAGCTCGTTTGATATTCGCACCCTAAGGTATCTACCACCCGCAAAGTGTAAGTGTCCGGCGACATGTTTAGGAACTCACCTGATTTATTGATGTGCAAACCCGGGGTTACAAAATATCGATATCCACCATACCCCCCTGTACCGGTGATATCAACACGTCCACTCGCCGAATCAACACATAAAGCATCTCGTGTTTGGATGACCGCGGAAACCGGAGAAGCGGAAGTTAAGGTCAGAAAAGTATCTTTTGAACATCCGAAATTGTCAATGAGCTTCAGTTTATAGACTCCCGCGCTGAGTCCGTCAAATGAAGAAAGCAAATGGGGCAAACCGTCGTTGAGTGAATATACAATTGGGGCTTCTCCCCCACTTGCGGTGTAATGAATTACGCCGGTAGAATCATAGGAGCATATTGGGTTTTCGACACTGATGCTATTAAATTGCAAGGGTGGATTTTCGGTGACCTGTGCCAAGGTTGTTGCGGAGCATCCATTGGCATCCAAAGCGGTTATAGTGTAATTTCCTTGCGAAAGATCTTTAAAAAAGCCTAACGGAAATTGTGTTGCTGCCGGTGACGTACTAAAGGTGATCGATCCGCTACCTCCATCAGCCACTACGGCGATAGACCCCGTGGCATCGCCATGGCAATACACTTTATGAATGTTGACCGCGGTAAATACGATGGGTGAAGGTGGTCCCGCAATGGTGATCACCGAGTTTTGCGAACATCCATTTGCGTCAGTAACCGTAACCGTATAATTTCCGCCACACAAATTATCAAAACTACCGATTACAGGCTGGTTCGCCACCGGATTGATACTGAAGGTATAAGGGGCAACACCCCCGTTTCCGCTAACGTTAATGGTTCCGTTACAATTGCCTGAACAACTAACATTCGTTTTCGAAACCAAATTTACAGCCGGTGAATTGGGCGCTACGAGTTGTGCCGTGACACTTCCGGAACAACTTGAGGCGTCGGTAACCGTAATGGTGTAAATACTACCGGAACACAACCCTGAGGCAATACCTGAGGCGTTGATCGCTGCACCGGCGCTGATTGTATACGTGTACGGGGCTACCCCGGCATTAACGTTGACGGTTACCGTTCCGTCGCATCCGGGCAAACAGGTCGGATCGGTTGACGAAACAATAAGCGGTGACACGGCCAGTGGCTGGTTTACAGTGACTGTTGTCGTAATATTGCAATTCGCATCGGCTGCGGTAATGGTATACACACCAGCCGCCAGATTGCTGAAATTGCCTGACTGGTTGGTGATATTACCGGGCTGTAATGTATAATTTACCGGCGCAACACCATTCACTGTTGTAAGCGAAATGCTGCCATTGGGCAATCCATTACAACTTAAATCAACGACATTAACCGTATTCCAATTGAGTGGACAAGGAGGAACGATCGACAACGAACACAATGCCATCAGTGAGCCATTTTGACCACCCGGACCAGTAATTGTTACGGTAGTATAGTTGCCACCCGGATTGTTGATCGTAAATATTCCGCCACCACCCCCATTAACTCCGGCAGGTGAACCCAAACCACTCGCAATAAAATTACCGGTTATAACCGTATAACACATATTTCCGCTCGTAACATTGGGGGTACCCGGGCCATTGGTTGTAATGGTAAAAAACTCATCAAACGTATTACCTGTTGCATTGATAACAATCACAACATCGTTGACGGCTTGGCTAAACGTATAGGTATAGGTAAATGCACCATTTTGCCCGATGTAAATAGCATTGGCCGGTGTATTGGCATTGATACAGGAAGTTATGGGATTTGGATAAGTTGATACAGAACCCGTTCCTGCACCCGTTACCGAAATGCCGTTCAGGGTCACCGGTGCGTTTACCGGATTACCACAAGATTGCGCGAGCGCTTTCCGGTTTGTTAACACCATGAATAGGCATAAAGTCAGTAAATAAAAAATTCGTTGGTGCTTTTTGAAGGAAAATAGATTGCGCTGCATGTATAATTATTCTTAGGTAATACCGGTTAATGGGTAAATTAATCAGATTTGGTTTTCAAAACTATCCGCAAGACGAAAGCTATACAGACAAAGTTTGTGGTTTAGGATTTCATTAGGAAATTATTGCAAATACATGACAATAATCAAACTGACCTTCGCGTACAACTTTGCGTTGAAAGTTGATGTTTGGTAATACGTTTTTACGATCATTTCATTCCATAGTTTTCCCTTATTTTTGCGCGTCACAAAAAAATTTACCCCAATGGAAACAGTTTGAATTCCAATAAGGTATTAACCATTGACGTTTCGCAAAAATCTGAACAATAAAAACAACAAATATGTCACGCACGCTGAAAGCACCCACCGGCACAACCCTTCACTGTAAAAACTGGATTACCGAAGCCGCTTTTCGGATGATACAAAACAATCTCGATCCTGAAGTGGCTGAACGACCGGATGAACTGATTGTATACGGCGGATTAGGAAAGGCAGCCCGTAACTGGGAAAGTTTAGAGAAAATTCTTGAAAGCCTCAAACAACTCAACGAAGACGAAACCCTCATGGTACAAAGTGGAAAACCGGTAGGCATATTGCGTAGTCACAAAGACGCACCGCGTGTGCTGATCGCCAATTCAAATCTGGTCGGTAAATGGGCAAACTGGGAACACTTTCGCGAACTTGATGCAAAAGGACTCATGATGTATGGACAAATGACAGCCGGTAGCTGGATCTATATCGGCT
>CAZFKA010000174.1:0-6611 GCA_964519155.1 uncultured Bifidobacterium sp.
CATTTCTGCTTTGTGCATGAACTCCGCTGCCGGTTATGATCGATAAAAGAAGGATAAGGAGAAATTTCTGCATGGTCGTCGATTGTCGTTCAAAAGTAGAGCAGATTAAAGAGTTAAATTATTAAAAATGTGCTAATGGTGCAAATAAGGGATAACTGGTGTTTGATGCTTAAAGGACGAGCACCGTCGTTGTTGGACAGGCGAAAGATTTAAACGCGCAACTTCCCTTATATTTGCAAGCCTTATGCCCGATATCAATTATAACGACAGTCTCAATTTTTTGCGTAAACTGACCTTTCGGAGGGTTGTCAATGGGTTTAAGGTATTAGGGAGTTTTTATTTGACCCGCTGGATGCAAAAACCGATTCAATGGGGATTGCCCTTTTCGATTTCTTTTGAACCAACGACTTCATGCAACCTGCGTTGCCCTGAATGCCCGAGTGGACTGCGGGCTTTTACCCGTCCGATCGGGATGCTTGAAAAAGATTTTTTTACTAAAACCATCGAAGAGATCCATAAAGATCTGTTGTATCTGATTTTTTATTTTCAGGGAGAACCTTACCTCAATCCGGATTTTTTGGATATGGTGAAATTTGCGACACAGAAAAAGATCTATACCGCTACCAGCACCAATGCCCATTACCTCAATGATGCAAATGCCAGACGCACAGTAGAAAGTGGTCTCGACCGGCTCATCATCTCTATTGATGGCACTACCCAGGAAGTTTACCAACAGTATCGTATCGGCGGTAAACTCGAAAAAGTAATTGAAGGCGCAAAGAATATCGTCAAATGGAAAAAGGAATTGAAGTCAAAGACGCCCTATGTTTTTTTTCAATTTTTGGTAGTAAAGCCGAACGAACACCAGATCGAAGACATCAAACAACTGGCCAAAGAAATTGGCGTAGACGATGTGCGGTTTAAAACAGCACAGATCTATGACCATACGCACGGGAATCCGCTGATCCCAACCCTTGACAAATTTTCGCGGTACAAAAAAAATGAAGACGGCACTTATGCCATCAAAAATGCTTTGTCGAATCAGTGTTGGAAACTTTGGCACGCCTGTGTCATCAGTTGGGATGGCTTAGTGGTTCCTTGCTGTTTCGATAAAGATGCAGATTATCGTTTAGGCGATTTGAAAAAGGATAGTTTCCGCGAAGTATGGCATAGCGAGGCCTATCGTTCGTTCAGGAAAAAATTGTTGCAAGGCCGAAAAAATATTGATATTTGTGCCAATTGCAGCGAAGGGACACGCGTGTGGGGGGAGTGATTTTAACTGCTTACATGCGGTGGAATTGTGGTGTTCTGCCTCCTTCTTCAGCATTTGCCTACCGCGTTTGATCGCTAAGTAGGCTCGTCAGTAATACAAACAGCCAAATTTTTTGTACAATTAATTATCGTTCAACTCATGAAGCCATTTTCATATTTTTTTGCACTTGCTGCAATTTTCGCACTTTCGTGTCAACAGCCTATAAGGCAGGCTTGCTTTCTGCGTGCATACCCCAAAGTATTTATCACCGGTTTTGATACCTTGCAGATAGATTCGGTTCTGATCAACAAATTCGCTGCAGACAAAGGTTTTGATTCGTTGTTATCTTTCAACAAGGTTTCCGTGCATGATCAATATGTTTTCGTTTCGCCTGATAGTTTTTTTATTACACCCTATCTGAATAGCATTCCTTATGCTGACTTTTATCAGAACGCTCCATTGAATTTCGAAATCATTTTTGCCAATGGAAGACGTGTAAAAATCAGCAATTTGACATACGACAATAATGTTTGTCCTCGGGGTGATGGTGAATTTCCGGCAGCCTGTGTGTGCAGTTATTTAGCTTGTACAGTTGATACGTCAATGTGCAGTTTTTATACGATGGCTGACAGTGTCTTTATCGTTCCCTAAGGTGGAATATTCGATCCGCGTCTTTTATTTGATCGACCTTGCTGATACATATTTGTGTTAAGACAATATTTGTATTTCAGCACGAAAGGATTAACTTCGTTTCCAAATTTTATCCCTATGAAATATTTTGCCCTGTTCGCCTTATTGTGCTTAGCAATGTTTTCCTGTACTAAAAAGAAAAAAATTGAATCGGTAAACACCAATAACAGTAAAGATTCTTTGACATACCAACCCAAGGTGCCGGGTTCAAAATGGACATACGAACGCTCGTTAAACGGTGTGTTACAAGCAACCTATTCCGTAACGCGGCTCAACTATGATACTACTATTAACGGACATACTTATCAGGTGTTTGATTCCGAAGTAGAAGGTCACCAATATTTCAGGCAAGAAGGGAATAAATACTATTTGGTACTGGTAGCGGCGGCAAATATGACAGAAACCAATTTGATTGATGTGGACAAAAACATTGGGGATACCTGGGTGGGTGCGGTCAATGGAACGGACACCTATTATTATACGATGGTCGATAAAATTCCCGCTTATACACTCGACGGTTTTACGTTTAAAAATGTGTTGCGAATCCACAACGAACGTAAAGATCAAAACAACAATATCACACTCAGTGGGGATTCATGGTATGCACAGGGGGTCGGACAAGTGTTCTCTTCCGGAACCGTTGGTCCGGTATCAGTTGAGGTAAAAGTGATCACTGTCGATTTGAAGTAAATACGCTTCGCAACATTTATCAAACGGGATAATGGCAAGCCCGTTCAATCAACCATCAAACGAAAAAGGTCGTACGAAATGCGCATGCTGTTTTGCTTGTTGATCATCTTGCTCACGCTCTCTGTGTTCGGCCAAAGTGTTATCCAGGGTAAAGTGGTGAGAATTCTTGATGGAGATACCTTTGAAATACTGTTGAAAGACAACGCCACATACAAGGTACGCATGGCGGATATCGACGCACCCGAAAAACGGCAAGCCTTCGGGCAGGTGTCGCGTCAGAAGCTGTCTACCTATATTTTCGGCAAGGAGGTAAAGGTGATATACGAAAAACTCGACCGCAATCAGCGCATCATCGGTGAAGTATATGTAGGACAATTGCTGGTCAACCTTGCCATGATAGAAGCAGGAATGGCCTGGCACTATAAAAAGTTTTCGAAGAACCAGCAGATGGCGAAGGCGGAAGCAATCGCCCGGCACAATCGAAGGGGTTTATGGGCGGCCCCCGACGCTCTAGCCCCCTGGGAGTTCAGGAAAATAAAAAGAAAGAAAGCGGATATCCCTTTCCCTTAGGGTTGCCAAAAATAATTGGGGCTGTTTCACTGACAAACAAACTAAAAAATGCGGTAAAAATTCATTTTTAAACACTTTAGCAACAAAGTGAAAAGAATAGTTGAAGAATTGAAGTAAAAGTATATTTTTGCAGTCTAAATTATTTTAAAAATGTCAGAAATAGCAGTACGCGTTAAAAAAATTATCGTTGACAAATTAGGTGTTGACGAAGCAGAAGTTGTAAACGAAGCAAGTTTTACTAACGATCTCGGCGCAGATTCATTAGACACTGTAGAATTGATCATGGAATTCGAAAAAGAATTCAATATCTCCATCCCTGATGAACAGGCTGAAAACATTTCAACTGTAGGTCAGGCCATTTCTTATCTGGAAGAATACGCAAAATAATTATAATCCTTAAACTACGGCATGGAATTAAAACGTGTAGTGGTAACAGGTCTGGGTGCATTAACACCTATCGGCAATACCATTGAGGCTTACTGGAACAATCTATGTCAGGGCGTTAGTGGTGCTGATATGATCACCTTATTCGATGCCTCAAAGTTTAAGACCCGTTTTGCCTGCGAAGTCAAAAATTTCAATCCTGAAGATTTTTTAGACCGCAAGGAAGCCAGAAAACTCGATCGGTTTTCGCAACTGGCCATCGTTAGCAGTAATCAGGCGATCGCAGACGCACAGCTCACACAAGAAGGCATCAATAAAGATCGTGTTGGGGTGATCTGGGCATCCGGTATCGGTGGTATCGGTACCTTTTATGAAGAAATGAAAGGTTTTTTTGCCGGCGATGGTACGCCTCGATTTAATCCTTTCTTTATTCCAAAAATGATCTCAGATATCGCTGCCGGGCATATCTCCATGAACTATGGGTTCAGAGGTCCGAACTATTGCACGGTAAGTGCCTGTGCTTCTTCTTCTCATGCTATTATCGATGCATCACATTTTATCCGTTTAGGAAAGGCAGATGTAGTGATTTGTGGTGGCTCCGAAGCGGCCATTACCATTCCCGGTGTCGGTGGCTTCAATGCCATGAAGGCTTTGAGCGAAAATAATGAGCATCCTAAAACTGCCTCGCGACCATTTGATAAAGATCGCGATGGTTTTGTGCTGGGAGAAGGCGGTGGGGCCATTGTACTCGAAGAGTATGAACATGCCGTAAAAAGAGGAGCCAAAATTTACGCTGAATTAGCCGGTTCAGCTTGCACGGCTGATGCTCATCATATTACTGCGCCGCATCCTGAAGGAGCCGGTGTAATTCTCGTTATGAATAATGCGCTTGAAGATGCCGGGCTGCCACCCGAGGCCATAGACTATATCAATGTACATGGCACATCTACCCCATTGGGCGATATCGCAGAAGTAACCGCCATTCAAAAAGTGTTTGGCGAACATGCTTATACCATGAATATCAGTAGTACGAAATCGATGACCGGGCATTTGCTTGGAGCAGCAGGGGCTATTGAAGCTATTGCATCTATCCTCTCCGTGCAAAATGATATCGTTCCCCCAACAATCAATCATTTTACCGACGACGAACAGTTAGACCCACGGCTTGATTTCACCTTCCATACTGCTCGCCAGAGAACCGTAAATGCTGCACTCAGTAATACCTTTGGTTTCGGTGGACACAATGCCAGTGTTATCTTCAAAAAAGTCAACTAAAGTCATTTTCGTTTTCAATGTATGGCGTCGTCCAAGATTTTTGTCTTGGTCGTTTGCATGAATTTCCAATCTTTTTTTATAAAAAAATCGTTGTTGATGAGTCTGTGAAAACTCTGTTAAACTATTGATTAGCCTGCATTTTAACGAAAAGTCAAAGGTCATTTCATTACTTTTGTTTCCTTTTTTACACATGCTCGATTTAATTGATAAACAGAAACTGCCCCGGCACGTTGCAATAATTATGGATGGCAATGGACGATGGGCAAAAGAAAGAGGGAAAGATCGCTTGTTTGGACATCAGCATGGTGTAATCAGCGTAAAAGATGTAGTGGAAGGCAGTGCAGAGATCGGGATCAAGTATCTCACCTTGTATGCCTTTTCTACCGAGAATTGGAACCGTCCTGAAAATGAAGTGAATGGATTGATGGAACTCCTGGTGACCACGATCCGCAAGGAAGCCGATACCCTGAAAGAAAATGGTGTTCGTTTGTTTGTGATCGGAGATATGGACAGTTTACCATCCTATTGTATCAATGAGCTCAATGAGGCTATGGAAGTTACTGCTGGAAACGACAGACTCAACCTGATACTGGCCCTCAGTTATAGTGCAAAATGGGAAATCACCCATGCGACAAAAAAAATTGCGAAGCAAGCCCTGGAAGGAAAGTTAGCACTTGACGAAATCAATGAAGAAGTATTCAGGCAAAACCTGGCTACGGCTGCTTTCCCTGACCCTGAACTGATGATACGTACCAGTGGTGAACACCGTATCAGTAATTTTTTGTTGTATCAACTGGCCTACGCCGAATTGTATTTTACCCATACGCATTGGCCTGATTTCAGAAAAGAAAACCTTTTTGAAGCGGTATTGAATTATCAAAACAGAGAACGCCGCTTTGGCAAAATAAGTGAACAATTAAAACAAGCATGAAGTTAAGCACACCCTTTACGTTTCTATGCTTTCTGGCGTTTTTTAGCCTGCAGGATGCAGCAGCACAGATCGGATTGAAGACAAAGAAAAATGACAAACAGCGTTTCCTCAACCGGGAATCGGAGTATACGATTGGCGCCGTTAGTGTCAGCGGATCAAAATATCTCGATGATGAATTGCTCATCTCCATATCCGGTTTAACACCCGGCGATAAAATCAAATTGCCTGCTGATCCGAAAATTACCAAAGCCATACAAAATCTCTGGAAGCAAAATTTATTTTCAGATATTGAAGTTAATGCCGAAAGAATTGATGGCGATAAAATCTTCCTCGATATCCATATTACAGAAAGACCCCGTCTATCGAAATTCAATTTTAAAGGCATCAAAGACACTGAAGCCAAGGAACTGAAAGAAAAGATCAACCTTGTTAAAGCAAGGGTTGTAACCGAATCAACCAAACAAGGTGCGATTGAAAGAATTAAAAAATATTTTGTCGAAAAAGGATATACCAATATTGGGGTCAAAATTATTGAAGTTCCGGATACCGCGTTGATCAACACTGTGATACTGACATTTGTAGTGAACAAAGGCCAAAAAGTTAAGATCAACCAGATCAATATTTTTGGCAATGAAAATGCGACAGCCTACAAGCTCAAAAAGAGTATGAAAGGGAGTAAAGAAATGGCCAGGATCTCCCTCAAAAGCGCTGCGTCAGAAAGTGTTTACGGTGTCAACGAAAATCAGTTCAAAAATTATATGCGAGGTAAAGGATTTTTGTCGTTGTCAAAAACAGCCATGTTCCTCGATCCTTATGTTC
>CAZFKA010000175.1:0-6525 GCA_964519155.1 uncultured Bifidobacterium sp.
CCTTGCAACAGCTTGATCAACGTCAGGGGCATGATCGTCATTATGAAATTATCAATACAGCAGGCATTCAACAGATGCAAGGCAATATGCAAAAAGGAGAAGCCAAAACCACCCTCCCTATCTCAACATTTGCAAACGGCATCTATCTATTGAATATACAAGACCTGTACGATGGTAGCCGGTGGCAGATCAGATTTGTAAAAATGTAAAGGCTATTCAGGCAAGAATCGTACTCCATCATCGGTATTGGGTACCCGGGCAAAAAACTAATGCCGGCATCGGGTGGCAATTTTTCTGCCCCGAATAAAAATTCTTTTCGCAAAAGACACAACAGCGGTACGGACAAGCGATATAATGTGTTATCAACTTTCTTCGAGCTTTGGCGTGCATCCATATTGCTCAAGGAGGAGATTGTCATAATGGTCTGCTTTTACCATCAATTCGCGCAACATTCGTTCACCGCTCTCTACCGTCATATCAAGATCGTAGGTAAGACTGCTCAAAACAATATCCTGTTGCGAAACGCTGAACAACATGCTCTTCATGCCGTAATTTTCGCGGAGTAAAAACGCATAAACCGCGCCTATATTTTGCTTAGGGAGTTGGCACAAAAATGCATCCCCAACAATAAAATAACTATCCGGATTGTAGCTGATTTTTATGATGGCACTGCCCTCCTTGACTTCCCAATTATTGGTACTTACCCGGGAGAGTTCCTTGTCTTTCCCCAGCTTTTCGAGAATATCTTCAATGGTCTTGGCAATACCCGTTGCTTCTGCCTTTTTTTCTTTGTAGGTGATCAGTTCGATCTTCGTCCCACAATTGGGGCAATATTCGCCGTCAATATTGCCATGATGAACGAGGGTTGAACAAGAATGACACCTTACCACGCTGATGCCGCGCAAGGGTGCATATTGGTCGAGTGCTTCGCGCAAATAATTTGCCGGCAATGCAAAGCCGAGATTATCACCACCCCGAATGATAAAGGTATTGACACCTACTACTTCTCCATTCATATTCACCAAGGGTCCACCGCTATTGCCGGGGTTAATGGCAGCATCGATCTGGATATAATTGAGTCCATTTTGTACGCGGTCAACGCGTGACACCACCCCCTGGGTTGACGAATAATTGAGACCGTAAGGATGACCGATCGCCAGGATATCATCACCATCACGGAGACTTTTATTATCTCCCAATCTGATTTGGGGAAACTGTATTTCATTAGGCGGCATCAAAAAAGCAATGTCGTACTTTTCATCCGAAAAAACCACCTTCGAAAACTGTTTGTCAAATGTTTTTCCCTTGATAGTTACATCACCATTATTTTTGACAACATGCTGGTTGGTAATGATCAGGTTATAATCGTTTAAATAAAAGCCCGTACCGGTTCCTTGTTGTGTCGCGATCTGGATAACCGATACTTTGAAGCTTTCAATAATTTCGCTTAATGTCATGGATTATATTTTTATAGGCGTTTACCTGATTATTTATTTTCAAAATTGAATGCCTCGATCTGCTTCAGGAACGATAGATCGAAATCGAGCATTGATGCAAAATTCAATCGTTCGGTATCAAACGATAGCAGAGGATATTTTTCTTTAAAGCGATTGATGACACTTCGAATAAAGCCTTTGATCGCAGGGATATCAAAATCGTTGCCATTGTAATATGTTTCAGTAAATCCCAGTTCAGCAAAAAAAGATGAATAGTTGATCTGCATCATCAGGGTAAACAATTCAGTAACGGGTCGGGGCAAGCTATAGGTATACTGACAATACGAAATACCGTATTCCATGATCTGAATAGCTAGGTCAGGATATTTATTTTCTTTGTACCAAAGCATATTGTCGTGGGCACCTTTAATACAATCTGCGACAGCACTGTGTGGCTTAGGTGTATTGGTTGCAAAAGTTGATTTCGCGCGGTAAAAGTATTTCAACACTTCAGCTTTATCCCATTGCAACAATTGCTGAAAAGCTTCCTTCATAAGTTGATTGCGTTCAACCGTCGTCTTCTCCTCTTTATTGATCCAGTACACGTTATTGATCTTTTCAATTTCATTCAGCAATTTACCTTCAGGCACGATGAGAAAATCAATTTTATAGATTAGGGTCAGATAAAGATAAGCAATACCTCCTGAGAAACTGTCCTGATTCAATTCATCGATTCGCTTCAAAGTAGATTCGATCCAGTGCCTGAAATAGCGGTATTTAACTTCCTTCTCGTTTTCTGAAAAAGGCATTACATGCGAATCGTCGATGGCTTTCAGCGAGGCGAAATCACTTACCAGCAAATCGTCCTGTTTATCGGCTTTTATAGCCAGTTCCTTTAAGCCGTAATATAACTTATTCGGACTGGCTGCTTCACGCATCGTATCGAATAGCATACATAAACGGTTATCGTGCAAAGCATAGCGACTGTAAAACAGGGAGTAGTTCATTTCAAGTAAACGCCGCATCACCGGCACCAGCCCTTTATCCATTTGCGCTAGCGAAACCTCAGCCACTATTTCCTGCTCGTTGATCTCTCCTTTTACAATTTTGGTACCCTGATAGATTTCAAAATGGTAAGCTCCATTTCCCTTTGCGTTCAGTCGTACATTGTCTTCGCTATCGTCGCGCAGGTAGTCGAAAAAAGCTTCAATACTTTCATTGTACTTTTTTTCTTTAAACAGGTCCTCTGCGTCATACCATCGTTGGGTTTTTGCGAGGGTTTTATTGTTGTCGGAATATCGGCCCATGCGTAGATGGGGTAAAGGGAGCTGTGCGGATGAGGCTTTCTCGTCGTCTTTTCCCAGTTTGAATAGTTTGTCAAAAAATCCCATATGCCTTGAGTATTGGATGTTCATACTGCGCCCAAAGGGGTGCGAAACGCTAAAATAACGAAAAAACGCCTTAGCATTGAAATAAACTTTATTGCTGATTAAAAAACGAAATGAGTCAGCCCACTGCTTTTGTTTTTCCACAAAAAATTTGTATAAAGCACTATATTTGTGGCTTCAACTCTAAATACATATTACATGAGATTTATCGTTTCCTCGGGATTGCTGCTTAAGAATTTACAAAGTATCAGCGGTATTATCAGTGCGAATAATATTTTACCTATTCTGGAATCTTTTTTATTCCTGATCGACAATAACCAATTGACAGTGGTCAGTACCGACCTTGAAACGACAATGAAAGTGAAAATGGATGTACAGGCAAGTGATAGCGGACGACTGTGTATTCAGTCGAAAGTACTGCTCGACTACCTGAAAAATTTACCCGAACAGCCGATCACGTTCGATATTAATTTACAGGATTTTGCTATTGATATTACCAGCGAACAGGGCAAATATAAAGTGGTAGGCGAAGACGCAATGAATTATCCTACCGAACCCGTCGCCGACGATACACACACGTTTTCTATGTCGGCAGCAGAATTGAGTGATGGTATTGCCAAAACGCTTATAGCGGTCAGTTCCGACGATATGCGTCCTGCCATGAGTGGTGTTTTTTTTGAACTCACAGCAGATAGCTTGACCCTGGTGGCCACCGATGCACATCGACTCGTACGTTGCACCAAAACCGATGTAAAATGCCCGCTCGACGATCAGTTTATTGCGCCGCGCAAAGCCTTGCAACAACTCAAAAATCATTTGCATACCTCTACAGAAGTAAAAATTGCCTACAACAAAAATCACCTTTTTGTGAGTGGTGAAAATATTGAACTGAGTTGCCGGCTGATCGATGCAAAATTCCCGGATTATAAAATTGTGATCCCGGCTGACAATCCATTCAAACTCACCGTCAACAAAACCGATTTTATGGGAGCCTTGCGACGGGTAAATGTGTTTGCCAATAAAACGACCAATCAAGTGGTGCTCGATATTGTTGGAAATAATCTCCATCTCTATGCCCAGGATGTCGACTATTCGTTTGAGGGTAACGAACAAATGGTTTGCCAGTATGTGGGCGAGGATATGAAAATTGCGTTCAATGCCAAATTGCTGATCGAGCTCATCACTATCGTGGAAGGTGAAGAAGTATTACTAGAGTTTAGTACGCCAAGCCGGGCCGGATTGATCAAACAAACCGAAACAAAACCAAATGAAGATCTGCTGATCCTCATTATGCCGTTGATGATCGGGGTGTAAAAATGTAGATTAAACCACAGATCATTTGTTGCCGTGTCTATCCGCTGAATAGGCCCCGAAAGCCAATAAAATTGCACATGACAGCCGAAAACCACTTAATGCTGACACCGGGCTTGCTCATCCTGTTTATTTTATTGGCAATTGTCGCAGAAATTCTCGGCACCCTGGGTGGCTTCGGTTCTTCACTTTTCTTTGTCCCCTTGGCCGGCTATTTTTTCGATTTTCATTCTGTACTGGGTATTACGGCCTTTTTTCATGTATCGAGTAATCTTGCTAAAATCGGACTTTTCAGAGCCGGCTTCGATAAACAACTTGTGCTTTCCATGGGCATTCCCGCAGTCGTCTGTGTCATAGCCGGCGCTTTGCTCAGTAGCTATGTCAACAGCCGCATACTCGAAATTCTACTGGGTTGCTTTTTAGTCATTCTCAGTGTGTTGCTGCTCACCTTTAAGCGTCTCGTTATTCGGGCAACTACAACAAACGCTGTGGTAAGTGGTACGTTTTCCGGAATGCTGGCCGGTTTGCTTGGAACCGGTGGTGCCATCAGGGGAATCACCCTGGCTGCTTTTGATTTGAAAATGGAGGTGTTCATTGCCACATCTGCCATCATTGATCTTGCCATCGATATCAGCCGAAGCGTTGTTTATACTGCCAATGGTTATGTACATCGACACGATCTTTATCTGGTGCCTATTTTACTCGCCGTCAGCCTCATCGGCACCTTTACCGGTAAAAAAATATTGATGCATATTTCGCAACAACAGTTTAAAGGAATGGTTTTGCTATTGATCCTCGGCACCGGTATGCTCACCCTGATCAGGCAGATCGTTTAGGGATTGAAAATACCGCGCCCCCTGATTCAATTTTTCTTGCTACCTTTAAAAAACCAATCGCCCGTTTTTATTCCTGCGAAAAATTCGTCGGATGCCCTTAACAAAAAATAGAAAAACCGTTTTGATATGTTAGCCGGCACGAATACTTCCCTGATCAAAAAAGAAATTCTTGCGGAACCCTGTATGTATTGTGGGCAGGTCAATGCAGTAAATATGCAGGTACTGCAACGCTATTTTCACTTTTTGTGGATCCCTTTTTTTCCGCTAAACAAACCCGGCTTAACCATTTGCATGCATTGCAAAAAAATTAACCGTCACCCCGAATTTCCTGATTCTTACAATTTGTTTTATGCCCACGTGAAATTGCAATCGCGTACACCCTGGTGGGTTTTTTCAGGATCGGTATTCGCTCTATTGCTTGCCGGGTTTTTAATCTTCAGCATTCGGGACAGCTATAGCCGTTATGCAAAACTGATACAAGAAGCAAAAAGCGGCGACTTGTATACGGTAAAAACAGATGACAATAAGTATAGGCTTTACAAAGTGCAACGGGTGAAAAACGATTCCGTTTTTGTCAGCTTCAGCCAAACGGATGTATCAAAGAGCAAGTACACAAAATATATTCTCGCACGCGGACCGGATGCTTTTGCCAACGAGGAATTTGGTTTCACAAAAAAGCTATTGTTGCGCCAACTGAACGAACGAACTTTGTTATCTGTCCGCAGGCCTTAATCACTGTGATGCAAATTCACTTTCCGCTTTATCTTTGCGTGTCATGGGTATTAAATCATTTTTAGCCAAACCCTTTGCGGGCCATGTCGCGAAAAAGATCAGACAAGCCGCAAGGCAAGCGGTCGCTGATCAGCAAGCTTTATTACCCGCCATCATTCAACAGGCAGCGAATACACAGTTTGGTCGCGACCACCGTTTTACACAAATCAACGATCAACAGACATTTGCTCAAGCGGTTCCTTTACGCGATTATGAAATGCTCCGTCCGTATATTGAGACAATCCAATCGGGTGAAGCAGATATTTTATGGCCCGGCAAACCACTCTATTTTGCCAAAACCAGCGGTACAACCAGTGGCGTAAAATATATCCCCATCAGCAAATCGAGTATTGGCGATCATATTACAGCGGCGCGTAATGCCTTGTTGTGCTATATAGCTGAGACCGGCAACTCTGCTTTTGTAGACGGTAAAATGATTTTTCTTTCCGGCTCTCCTGCTTTGGATATCGTCAATGGAATACATACCGGACGGCTGAGTGGTATTGTCAATCATCATGTACCGGCATATCTGACGCGAAATCGTTTGCCGTCCTACGCTACCAATTGTATCGAAGACTGGGAAAGCAAACTGGATGCGATCGTTGATGAAACCCTGCATCAACGTATGAGCCTGATCAGCGGCATCCCTCCTTGGATGCAAATGTATTTTGATCGGCTGATGGAAAAAAGCGGCAAAAAGATCGGTGATCTGTTTCCCGATTTTTCACTCATGGTGCATGGTGGTGTAGCATTTGATCCCTATAAAGCCAAGCTTTTCGATAG
>CAZFKA010000176.1:0-6506 GCA_964519155.1 uncultured Bifidobacterium sp.
ACGCAATGTAATACCCCCCCGAATCCAATACCAAACATTAGTTTTTTCAAATGAAGTTTTGTACTAAAACTCCCGCCCTTCAGACAGCCCGTAAAGCATTTGCATAGTAAATTTCATACCAAAACTTTTCAAAACGGAAGAGTAATAAAATATATAAAAAAAAATGGGGATTTAGGCGATTGATATACAGACACTTATGTTCAAATGCCCACTAATGTTGCTTTTCCGAATAACTTCAATTAATTTTGCCCGTTTGGAATTAGCTCCCTATGAAAAAACAAATGCTATGTTGGGCGATTTTTTTCTCTTTCGCCATTCGTGCCCACAGTCAGGTTTCGGTGGCGAGGATGTGGAATGAAGTGCAATTGAAAGCCATCAGGCAAGATTTGGCCAGACCACCCGTGCAAGCCAGAAACTTGTTTCATGTTTCCTTGGCTATGTACGATGCCTGGGCTTTGTACGATCCAATAGCTTCTACCCATTTGATTGGACAAACGCTGGGGGGAAACTATTATCCGTTTACCGGCTATCCGGCTATATTGAATAATGATACTATCGCTTCTCAACAAATGGCGATCAGTTTTGCTGCTTATCGTGTACTGAGTCATCGGTATCAAATATCACCGAACGCCACTACCGCTTTGGCTCGCTTCGATTCGCTCATGATTCATCTCGGCTACGATACCTCCAATCACTCTACGGCTTATTTGGGTGGCACGCCCGCAGAAGTTGGAAATTATATCGCCGAACAAGTCATCCTCATGGGTTATGTCGATGGGGCACATGAGTCGATCAATTATGCCAACAGTTATTACGCCCCCGTAAATCCATGGTTGAATACTGCTATAGCCGGCAATGCGAATATGCTCGATGTCAATCGTTGGCAACCTTTGACCATCTATGGTGCCCTGGATCAAAATGGGAATCCGATACCGTCAAATCAGGTTGCCCTCTGTCATGAATGGGGAGACGTACTGCCGTTTTCGCTGGATGTCAATAGCGCCATCACCCATACCCGCGATGGTCAGCAGTATAAAATTTATTTTGATCCGGGGGGACCATCCGTTTTGGATACGCTGGATGGTTACGACAGTTTGAGTCTGCATTACAAATGGGCGAATTCTATGGTGGGCATCTGGTCGTCTTTTCTTGATCCGAACGATACAACCATGTGGGATATCTCACCAGCGTCGAGCGGTAATTTGAGTTATTTTCCGATGTCATTGTCTGACCAATATACTTATTATGATTCACTGCAAGGAGGCGACAAAAGTACTGGATACGCGCTCAATCCTGTCACAGGTTTGCCTTACTCGCCACAATGGGTTAAGCGGGGCGATTATACCCGTGTAATTTCGCAATATTGGGCCGACGGGCCACAATCGGAAACGCCGCCCGGTCATTGGTATGTAATGCTCAATCAGGTAGCAGATCATCCTTTATTTGTTCGAAAAATGGGAGGAGTGGGTAATGTTTTAACGCCGTTAGAATGGGATGTAAAATCATATATCACCCTCGGTGGCGCTATGCATGATGCAGCTATTTGTGCCTGGGGATTGAAAGGATGGTATGATTCCCCCCGTCCGATTTCTGCCATTCGCAAAATGGCGCGTTACGGGCAAAGTTCAGACAGTACGCTTCCTTCCTACCATAAAGCAGGGTTGCGCCTCATTCCGGGTTTTATCGAACTCATTGATGCCGCCGATTCAATGGCGGTGGCAGATCCATCACTGATCGGTAAAATCAAAATGAAGGCATGGAAGGGATTCAGTCATATCAATAATCCTGCTACTGATGTCGCGGGCGTAGGGTGGATTCCTGCGGAAAACTGGATGCCCTATCAACGCAAAACATTTGTAACTCCTCCGTTTGCCGGTTATGTTTCGGGACACTCTACTTACTCGAGGGCAGGTGCTGAAGTGATGGAAAATCTTACCGGCAGCGAGTTTTTTCCGGGTGGGTTATATGAAACCTTAATTCCTGCCAATAGTGGATTCTTGTTCTTCGAAGCGGGTCCATCAACGGATATTGCTTTGCAGTGGGCAAAATACAAAGACGCTTCAAATGAAGCCAGTTTGTCACGAATTTATGGATGTATTCATCCGCCAACTGATGATGGGCGCGGAAGATATATAGGATCTCAAGTTGCCCATTCAGCTTTTCAGAAAGCACAAATGCTGTTCAACAATGCACCGCTTCCCGTAGATGAACTACATTTTTCAGTGGTGCAAACAAATTGTTCTGCATCCATACAATGGTCGGCCACCCACGAAAATAATATTAAACAGTATGAAGTTTGGCGAAGCCCTGACGGTAGCCAATTTTCTCGTCTTGCTTTGCTTCAACCTGTCGGTAAGGATATTAGTCAATACGCCGTAGTCGATGACAACCCTGACGAACAAATGATCTATCGCTTAATAGAAATCGATACGGATAATAAAAAAAATGTACTTGCCCATACCGCGTTTCATCTCGCCGGTTGTGGAAAAGCAATTGCTGAACTAAACATTTTTCCCAATCCTGTATCCACAGGCTTCCATGTAGCGATACCAACTTCAATGAACACCGTGGCGCTGGCGGTCATGGATATTTTTGGAAAAAGTTTAATCAACAAAACGGTCACTTCTGCTGCCGAAACGATCTCGGTGTCCCATTTAGCTCCCGGCAATTATCTTGTGAAGGTTATTGGTGATGATGGAAGGGTTTATTCGTTTTTGTTGAGAAAGGAATAGCCGTTAATACGTACGCTACCGTCTTGCTGCCGGGTGAACAGACCGGCCGCGGTTTTACGCATTGCATGCCAAAGGCTGACTCGCAAAATGACTCCGCAACTCATGCCATCTTCGCTTTATTACAAGAGATTGCAGTGGTGTCTGGCAATATTTTACTTAGGGTTGTTTGTATGCTGCCTTTCAATGATCCCGTATCGTTATTATTACTTGTATTTGTTGATTGGACAGAAAATGCGTACCGGTTTAGAATAATCTATAAAAGAACACTAAATTCGAACCCGCAATATCCGGCAATGAACAGTGAACAAAAAAGTCGTCTGCTCGAAGAACTTTTCGAACATGCAACCGAAGCCATAATAACCATCAACAAGGGTGGCGAAATAACGCTGGTAAATCCCGCGGCAGAAAAGCTATTTGCATACACTATGGCTGAACTGGAGGGTAAAAAAATTGAATTTCTGATGCCCGAACGGTACAACCATCGTCATCAGCAGCATCGTGAACAATTTAATCAACACCCGCATTCGCGTGCCATGGGCATAGGTATGGATCTTTATGCCAAAAAAAAGAATGGAACTGAATTTCCGGTTGAGATCAGTATTAGTCCCTTCGAAAGCGACGGCGAAGTCTTTACCATGGCATTTATCGTCGATATCACGACGCGCAAACAAAGAGAACTCGATATTATTCGCCATCAACATAAACTCGAACAAATTTCACAGGAATTGAAAGCGAGTAATGAAAAACTTGAAGCAAAAGTTTCTGACCGAACCAAAGTCTTACAAGAAGCATTAAGCGAAATTGAAAAATCGCGTGCCGTTCTCATTGAAGCACTCGACAAAGAAAAGGAACTGAATGAACTCAAATCACGATTTCTGGCCATGGCCTCTCATGAATTCAGAACACCACTCACCACCATCTTATCATCGGCTTCGCTCATACCAGAATATTCGCTCACCGAACAACAAAATAAACGGATACGACACGTCGATCGCATTAAGTCGGCCGTGAATAACCTCAACGATATTCTCAGTGATTTTCTTTCCCTTAGTAAAATTGAAGAAGGGAGAATAACGGCGGACATGAAGCAATTTGATTTGCGCCAATTGGTCGACGACATTGTGAGTGAGATGTCGGATCATTGCAAACCCGGGCAACAGATACAATACATGCACAGCGGAAATACCACTGTTTTTCTGGATCCAAAACTTACCCGCAATGTGTTGATAAATCTCTTGTCAAACGCAATCAAATTTTCGCCCGACCATACTACAATTGCCCTACAAACAACCACAGATACTGACAAGGTGGTGATGATCATCCATGATAAAGGAATTGGAATCAGCGCTGAAGATCAGCAACATCTTTTTGAACGTTTTTTCAGGGGGCAAAATGCTACGCATATTCAGGGAACCGGCTTGGGGCTGAATATCGTGGCAAAGTACATTGAACTGATGCACGGCATGATCGAAATGCAAAGCGTACTCGATCAGGGAACCCGATTTACCATTACCTTTCCGAACCAACAAATGCCAAAATAATTTTTTATGCAACATATTTTACTCATTGAAGACAATTTTGATGTTCGCGAAAACACCGCTGAAATCCTGGAACTTGCGGGCTACCGGGTATCCACAGCGCCGGACGGCAAAAAGGGTGTTGAATTAGCACAACAAGACAAACCGGACCTTATCGTTTGTGATATCATGATGCCCATACTGGACGGGTATGGTGTTTTGCATATGCTCAGCAAAAATCAAGAAACAGCCAATATTCCGTTTATATTTTTAACTGCCATGACGGAACGTGCCGAAATACGAAAAGGAATGGAAATGGGGGCAGACGACTATATCACCAAGCCATTTGATAAAACCGAATTGCTCAGGGCAGTGGAAAGCAGACTGAAAAAGGCGGATTCGTATAAAAAGGAATATGAAAAAGGTATCGCCGGACTCGCAACTTTTATGACGGATGTATCGGGTAGGGATGCCCTGCAAAAATTTACGGATGAGCGGAAAGTGAAAACGTATAAAAAGAAAGAGAATATTTATCGCGAAGACGATTATCCGAGAGGAATTTATTACATCAATGAAGGAAAGGTAAAAATTTACAAATCGCACGATTATGGCAAAGAACTGATTACATCCTTACTGAATCAGGGCGATTTCTTTGGTTATATTTCCTTGTTTGAGGAAACAAATTATAAAGAAAGTGCACAGGCTATCGAAAATGCGGAGATCACTTTTATTCCTCGCGAAGATTTTTTTGAACTCGTCTACAATAATCGGGATGTGGCACGAAAGTTCTTACAAATACTTACGCATAATGTGGCCGAACAACAAGAGCAATTGGTTGAACTTGCTTACAGTACCGTCCGTCGCAGGGTTGCAGAAGCATTATTACTCCTGCAAAAGAAATATAAGCAAGATGATGCAGATGAATTCAATACAGCAATTTCGCGTGAAGATCTGGCCAATATCGTGGGTACAGCTACTGAATCATTAATCCGCACCCTGAGCGACTTCAAAGATGAAAAAATGATTGAGATCAGGAGCGGGAAAATTTATTTACTTGACCAGAAAAAACTCAGAAATTTCAGAACCTGAACGGCTGTCTAATACATATCATGGTCTTCGGGTATTTCCTCTTCAATATTAAAATGCATAGCCAGGCTTTTTCCTTCTTCGTTTTGTTGTCCGAGAGTCCAGTCGTCGGTTGAGGTTGTCACCAACCAAACGTTACCCGATTTACGAAATACCTGCACGTACAAACCATAGTCATTTAAAAATTTCTGCTCTAGTTCATTGACCGTTGTGTCACTGTTGAACTCAATTTTGCCCGTCACTTTTTTGTCCAAAACATGGCTGATCATTTCCGATGGGGCTATCAAAACCGGTTTAAGCTGCCGATTGCTTTTATTGATCTTGTCCCGGATGAATTCGAGTTTGAGAAAAGGATACTGCCTGTTGAACGCTTTTTGCAAACCCATGACAGTTTGTTTGCCATCGATCAGGAGATAATGATTAGCATTTTGATGCGTTGAATTTTTCATGTGGGCAGTTTATGGCAAAAGTATGTTTGTCCCTACGATCCTGAAATTATTTTCATCATAAAAAAAAATGATTTTTGTCATGCCATACACAGCCAAGCGCTTAAATCCGCTAATTTTGAATCGGACACAGCCAAGCGAAACTACTCTAATAAAAAGAAATCATTATGGATAAAGAAATACACCATTTGTTGCAGTCAGAGGGCTCACAATTGCAAAAATTGCAGGACATTGTACGCAAATCGATTGACGATGAAAAATTAATACTCGACAATTTGCTTCATCCACCCAAAGAAATGCTGACCCGTGGGCAAAAAATTTCTGACCGGGTAGCCCGTTTCGGCGGAAGCTGGGCCTTTATCATTTCCTTTTTTATCATACTGATGGTTTGGATCGCTTTCAACGTTCTTGCCACAACGAATTTAGCGTTCGATCCGTATCCATTTATCTTGATGAATTTGCTCTTATCCTGTATCGCTGCGTTGCAGGCACCGATAATTATGATGAGTCAGAACCGTCAAGAGGAAAAAGACCGAAAAAGAAGCGAAAATGATTATCTGATCAATTTGAAAGCGGAATTGGAGATCAGGTCATTGCATCAAAAAATCGATTTGTTGCTCGAAGAACAGATAAAAGTTTTGTTCGATAGTCAGGCCAGACAACTTGAAATTCTCAAGTCGATCGAAAAGAAAATGTCTGCGAATCATCATCCGGGTGGATAATCG
>CAZFKA010000177.1:0-6502 GCA_964519155.1 uncultured Bifidobacterium sp.
GTATCAACCTGTTTTATTAAAAGCAATTTCTTTTAAATATACTATCACCTGTTTGGCTATAGGCTTATTGGTGGTATCCATGATTGTATTCAGCAAAATGGGAGGTGAATTTATTCCTACGCTTGAAGAGGGTGATTATGCTATTGAATTTGTATTGCCGCAGGGGGCATCATTAAGCCAAACAATTGAAACTGTTATGCAAGCTGAAAAAATATTGAAAAAGTTTCCGGAAATAAAAATGGTGGTGGGAAAAACCGGTGCAGCAGATGTTGCAACCGACCCAATGCCCATGCAGGCTTCCGATTTAATGGTAATTTTAAAAGACAGGGATGAATGGAAAACGAAGTCTGACTTTTATGAATTAGCTGATGAAATGAAAGAAAAACTGGAAATGATTCCGGGTGTAATTGCAGAACCAAGCCAGCCTATTCAAATGCGCTTTAATGAGCTGATGACTGGTATCAGGCAAGATGTAGCCATTAAAATATTTGGAGAAAATCTGGACACACTCGCAATCTATGCAAATAAGGTAAGCAGGTCAATCAAAAATATAAAGGGTATTACGACACCGCAAGTGGAAAGGATATCGGGTCTTCCACAAATTAGTATTGAATACGACAGAAACCGCCTATCTGCTTATGGACTAAATGTGCAGGATGTTAACCACATAATCTCTACTGCTTTTGCAGGTGAAGAAACAGGAGAAGTTTTTGAAGATGAACGAAAATTTGATTTGGTAGTTCGCTTAGACAGTGCATATCGTTCTTCACTGGATGATGTAAATAACTTGTTCATCCCTACCAGCAACGGCAATCAAATTCCACTTTCGCAAGTTGCAAATGTTTCCTATAAATTAGGCCCCGCGCAAATCAGCCGGGAAGATGGCAAACGAAGAGTGTATGTTTCTTTTAATGTAGATGGCCGAGATGTGCAAAGTGTAGTTGAAGATATTCAGGCAAAATTAGCTAAGGATATAAAACTTCCATCCGGATACTATTTTACTTACGGCGGCACTTTTGAGAATTTGCAACAGGCTTCGAAACGATTAATGGTAGCTGTTCCACTTTCTTTGGCACTAATTTTTATGTTGCTCTATTTCACATTTCGCTCATTTAAGCAAGCGGGTCTGATTTTTACAGCAATACCTATGAGTGCTATTGGCGGTGTATTTGCATTGTTACTTCGCGGTATGCCTTTCAGTATATCGGCTGGTATCGGATTTATAGCGTTGTTTGGTGTAGCCGTTTTAAATGGCATTGTGCTTATCGGGACTTTCAACCAATTAGAAAAAGATGGCTGGACAGATATTGTTAAACGCGTAATAGAAGGAACAAAAATACGATTGCGTCCTGTGCTAATGACTGCAATGGTAGCAAGTTTGGGGTTTCTTCCAATGGCACTAAGCAGCAGTGCTGGTGCTGAAGTACAAAAGCCGTTGGCTACAGTTGTAATTGGAGGTTTGCTTACAGCCACATTATTAACCTTATTTGTATTGCCTCTGTTATATATCATTTTTAATATGAAAATTAATTTTAAACCAAATAATAAAATGAAAGTAATACCTATCATTTTCGCGTTATTGTTTTGTGCTATTCAAAATATAAATGCACAAGCATTAGAAAGAAAAAAAGCAATAAGTATAGAGGAGGCAATTGAAATTGCTTTAAAAAATAACAACGAAATAAAAGCAAAGAATTTAGATATACAGGCGAAACAAAGTCTGCGAAAAACTGCTAATGAATTGCCTAAGTTAGATTTTAATGCACAGCTGGGGCAATATAACAGCATCCGCTTTGACAATGCATTTCAGCTATCGCAAACTATTCCTTTTCCTTCTTTGTTTGGGGCAAGAAAAGATTTGATACATGCTGAAATAAAAAGTAAGGAATGGCAGCAAGCGATCACTGTAAATGAATTGAAAAATAAAATAAGAAGCTACTATTATCAACTCTTGTATTTGCAAAATAATAAGACGAAACTACAGTATTTAGATACCCTATATATTGATTTTGTAAAGGTGGCTTCACTGCGTTATAAAACGGGAGAAACAAAAAAACTGGAGTTAACGTCGGCTGAAACCAAACGAGGAGAAATAAAATTGTTGCTAAATCAAAACGAAACATACATAATAAATGCCTATCAAAATTTAAAGTCATTGATGAATACAGAAGATGATTTTGATATAATAGTTCCGCCAAATTACCAGCCCTTGCAAGTTAGCAATTTACTGAATAGTGAAGCCATTGCCAATCACCCTGCTATTGAAGCATTATATCAGGAAGCACTTATCGCTGAACAAAGTATGAAGGTGGAAAGGGCACAGGGATTGCCTGATTTTAAAATTGGTTATAGCAATCAATCGCTAATTGGTTATCAGACTATCGACAATCAGGAAAAATATTTTAGTGCAGGTAATCGATTTCATGTTGTAAATATTGGAGTATCTATTCCGCTAACTTATGGTGCGACTAAGGCACGAATGGAATCACTCAGCTACCAGAAACAATCAGCAGAAGCATCGGCATTGCAACAGAAAATTCAGTTGGGGGCGCAATTGCAAGGCGCAATTCAGCAGTATAATCAGGATATGCAGCAATATAATTATTATTTGCAGCAGGCTTTGCCCAATGCTGCAGAAATTGTCAGTGCAGCCAGCTTGGGCTATCGCAGCGGTGATATTAGTTATATGGAATACCTGTACGCACTACAAACTGCAACTGATATAGAATTAAAATATTTACAATCTATCCAGCAGGTGAACCAATCGGTTATTTCAATCAATTTTCTCATAAACAAATAAAATTTAAAATGAAACTCAACATAAAAAAAATAAGCACGGGCATTTTTAACCTATTTATGGCATTTATTATTTTAATTGCTATGGATGGCTGCAGTGGAAATAAACAAAACGAAACGGACGATAAAAATGTCAAGACAGAAGAACATCATGAAGAGGAAACTCCCACTATTGCCACGCTAAATAGTGAGCAAATAAAAACTGTCGGAATCGAATTTGGTACAGTAGAAGAAAAGCAATTAACAGCCACTATTAAAGCGAACGGTAATTTGAGGGTGCCAAATAATAATAAAGCGAATGCAACTTCCTTATATGGCGGCGTGATAAAAACCATCCATGTGCAGGTGGGAAGTTATGTAAGGCAAGGTCAGGTAGTTGCCACTATCGCAAACCCGCAGTTTATACAATTACAGGAAGAATATTTAACCATAGGAAGTAAAATTACTTTTGCAGAGCAGGAGCAACAAAGACAAAAAGAACTAAATGCTGGTAACGCAGGGGCATTAAAAAATCTTCAAAACGCAAATGCAGAGGTGAATACTCTACGCACAAGAAAGGCATCCCTGCAAAAACAGATTTCATTAATGGGTATTAATCCTGCCTCAGTTACTAATAATAATTTACGTTCTGAACTTACTGTCACAAGCCCCATAAGCGGCACTATCAGTAATATTTTTTCTAAGATAGGGAGTTATGTAGATGTGTCATCCCCTGTTGCAGAAATAGTAGATAACGCACAATTGCATTTAGATTTGAATGTATTTGAAAAGGATTTGCCTTTGCTAAGAGTGGGGCAGACTATACATTTTACTCTTACTAATAATCCCAGCAATGAGTATGATGCAGAAGTATTCAGCATAGGAACAGCTTTTGAAAATGAAAGCAAAACCATACCTGTACATTGTACAGTAAAAGGCAATAAGTCAGGGTTGATAGACGGCATGAACATTACTGCTTTGGTTAGCTTAAATAATATTACTGCTCCCGCTGTGCCTAACGATGCGATAGTAGAGGCCGATGGCAAAACTTACATCTTCATAGTTACGGACAAGAAAGCTGAGGAACATCATGAAGGAGAAGAAAATTCTGACGAAAAACACAAGGAAATGGATAATTCCAAAGGGAGTATGAACTTTGAAAAAATTGAAGTAATAAAAGGGGTATCGGATTTAGGTTACACCTCTGTGACTTTTGTTACTGATATTCCTAAGGATGCAAAAATTGTAATCAAAGGAGCATTTTTTATCAATGCCAAACTGACAAATACGGAAGGGCACGAACATTAATAAATATTTTATAACACTTAAATTAATACAAAATGAAATTACTTAAATTAAAAATTGTAAATACGTTCTTATCATTAGTAATCCTGCTAAGCACAGCAAATATAGCTGAAGCGCAAAAAAAGCAGAAAACGGCAAAAGCAGTCATCAAAACGCATTTCAATTGCGACCATTGCAAAAAATGTGAAACATGCGGCTTGAAATTTGAAGCAGAATTATATAACACCAAAGGAATAAAAGCTTTTGAAATTAACGACAAGAATATGACAATTACTGTAATCTATAATCCTGCAAAGGTAAATTTATTGACGATTAAGAATGCTATTTCAAAACTTGGATTTGATGCTGATGAAGTAAAAGCCGACCCTGTTGCCTACGGTAAATTGGATGATTGTTGCAAAAAATAGAAATGTAGTTAGCAAAATAATCAAACAAATAAAAAATGACTAACCACGACATTAAGCACAAACATATTTACGATAAAGATGGAAAACAGCTTTGTTGTACTCTGGAAGAAAAAATTTATCAAAAAGCGAGTGCCTCAGAATTATTAAAAGATGAACATGAAGGCCATAGTCATGATGAAGACGATGGGCATAGCCACGAAGGACATAATCAAAGCACATTGCAGATGTTTTTACCTTGTCTTGCCAGTTTGTTTTTATTGCTTTCTGCGATAGCATTAGACTACTATTTTAAACCGGAATGGTTTAAAGGAGCTATACGTTTGATATGGTATCTTTTTGCTTACATTCCTGTAGGTTTTCCCGTAGCAAAAGAAGCATTTGAAAGTATAAGAGTAGGGGAAATTTTCTCCGAATTCCTCCTAATGTGCATCGCAACTATTGGAGCGTTTGCTATTGCTGAATATCCAGAGGGAGTAGCTGTAATGCTTTTCTATACTATTGGAGAAGTATTTCAGACTTTAGCAGTAAAAAAAGCAAAGAAAAATATCAAATCACTACTGGACCAACGACCTGAAGAAGTAACAGTTTTGGAAAATGACCAGCCAAGAATTGTTAAGGCAGAATCCGTAAAAATTGGTGATATCATACAGCTAAAAGCTGGCGAAAAGTTAGGGCTGGATGGTGAATTAATCTCTGATAATGCTTCTTTCAATACTGCTGCATTGACAGGTGAAAGCAAACCAGATACTAAATCTAAAGGTGAAATTGTATTAGCTGGAATGATAAATATGAATACTGTCGCACAAGTAAAAGTCACTACAGCATATTTGGATAGCAAACTTTCTAAAATTTTAGAATTGGTACAGTCTGCAACTGCGCAAAAAGCACCTACTGAATTATTTATACGAAAGTTCGCAAAAATCTATACACCTGTTGTTGTGTTTTTGGCAATTGGAATCTGTTTCCTTCCTATGATCTTTGTTGAAAATTACATTTTTAGAGATTGGCTCTACAGGGCATTGGTTTTTTTGGTTATTTCTTGTCCATGTGCATTGGTTATTTCTATACCGTTGGGATACTTTGGCGGTATTGGTGCAGCAAGCAAAAATGGAATTTTATTTAAAGGAAGTAATTTTTTAGATGTTCTTGCCAAAATACAAAATGTTGTGATGGATAAAACAGGGACAATGACAGAAGGGGTTTTTAAAGTACAAGAAGTACACATTAAACCTGAGTTCAATAAAGATGAAATTTTGCAGATGGTAAATGCTTTGGAAAATCAAAGTTCGCATCCGGTAGCAACTGCTATAAACGAATACGCAGGTCAGGTAAATTCTGAAATAAAACTGAATGCAGTAGAAGAAATTGCAGGACATGGACTAAAAGCAGAGATAAACGGTAAAGAAATATTAGCTGGGAATTTCAAATTATTAGATAAATACTCTATTAGTTATGACATCGATGCTGACAGCATTGTTTATACCTTAATCGCTATTGCTTATGACAAGAAGTTTGCAGGCTATATAACTATTGCAGATAGTATTAAAAATGATGCCGAGCAAGCGGTGACAATGCTGCATAGTATGGGTGTGAAAATCACTATGTTAAGCGGGGATAAAACCAATGTAGTAAAATTTGTGGCGGAACAGTTAGGGATTGAAAATTCCTTTGGTGATTTGCTGCCTGAAGATAAAGTAAACAAAATTAAGGAAATCAAAGCAAGAAGCGAAACTGTTGCTTTCGTTGGTGACGGTGTAAACGATGCCCCCGTAGTTGCTTTAAGCGATGTTGGGATAGCTATGGGTGGATTAGGGAGTGATGCGACAATTGAGACCGCTGATGTGGTTATTCAGGACGATAAACCAAGCAAAATTGCAATGGCTATTAATATAGGCAAACAGACTCGAAAAATAATTTGGCAAAATATTACACTTGCTTTTGCTGTAAAGGGTTTAGTGCTTATTTTAGGTGCTGGGGGATTAGCTACTATGTGGGAGGCTGTCTTCGCTGATGTG
>CAZFKA010000178.1:0-6498 GCA_964519155.1 uncultured Bifidobacterium sp.
TCTGTATCCAGATAACCGATGCATTTTCGGCTTCAAAAAAAAGATCCATCACATCAGCCTGCCGCATATATACCGGTTTGCTAATAGCTTTTGATTCATACATTTTACCATTGATCTTACAACTCAATACCCCTTCACCCAACTGATTGGCAAACGATCGCACGGCCGAACCTCCATAGCCCGGACGCGTACTGATCCCGCGCATCGTTTCTCCCCTGATCACTTCAAATTTTTTCGACTGAATGCTAATCGAAATATTTTCGCCGGCCAATGCAACCGGTACCGATGTTGCTGATTTTGCCGAAATAATATTCTTGACATCAAGCCGTGTACCGTCATCTAAATAATAGGTTTTATTGTTCTCAATTTTACCGCTGGTGAGGGTTCCACTGACGGCGTATTGATCCGAATTTTGCACCTGCATGGCATAGTCGACCTTAATTTCGAAGGCAAATTGCGCCTGACTGAATAAGGGAATCAAACAAAGCAAAACAGCTATTATGTTTTTTGTGACAGCATTCGATGCGGTGTTGTGCAGCAGGACCTTATACATGACCGGTATAATTTTGTGGGGTGATTTTTTTCAATTCTTTTTTGATCTCCGGTTTTACATGCAGGGTGTCGATAAATCGGTGCATGCTTTCTTTATTGATATGGCTTGCGCCTCGGGTGAGTTCCTTTAGGGCTTCATAGGGTTTGGGAAATTTTTCTCGGCGCAGGATCGTTTGAATGGCCTCGGCTACAACAGCCCAATTGGCTTCGAGATCGGCATTGATCTTTTCTTCGTTGACAATCAGTTTGCTGATGCCTTTGCGCAATGAATTCAGCGCCAATATAGAATGCGAAAAGGGAACCCCAATATTTCTCAATACGGTAGAATCGGTGAGGTCGCGTTGCAAACGGGATACGGGCAGTTTGGCGGATAAGTGTTCGTAAATCGCATTGGCCATACCCAAGTTACCCTCCGCATTTTCAAAGTCGATAGGATTTACTTTATGCGGCATGGCCGAACTTCCCACTTCATCTTTTTTCAGTTTTTGTTTGAAATAGTCGAGAGAGATATACGTCCACATGTCGCGTGCAAAATCGAGCAATATATTGTTGATTCTTTTTAATCCATCAAACTGAGCCGCCAGATGATCGTAGTGTTCGATTTGGGTGGTAAACTGCATTCGTTTGAGACCAAGCGATTTGTTGACAAAACCGTTGGCAAATTTCTTCCAGTCGACTTTGGGAAAAGCGACATAGTGGGCGTTCATATTGCCGGTTGCCCCTCCAAATTTTGCCGAATAGGGAATGGCGTTAAACAACAAAATTTGATTTTCAATTCGTTCGATAAACACCATAATTTCCTTGCCCAAGAGGGTCGGTGAGGCTGGTTGACCATGGGTACGGGCCAGTAAGGGAATTTTGTTCCATTGCTTAGCACAGGCTCTAAGGGTAGACACGATTTCTTGTATTGCCGGGAGATAGGCTTGTTGAATGGCATCTTTCCAGAGTAATGGAGTCGCTGTATTATTGATATCCTGTGAGGTGAGTCCGAAATGGATCCATTCGGCCTGTTTGCTGAGATTGATCCGACTCATTTGTTCTTTCAGAAAATACTCGACTGCTTTTACATCATGGTTGGTTACTTTTTCAATCTCCTTCACCCGGGCGGCTCCTGAGTGGTCGAACGATGCTGCGATCTTTCGAAGCGCTTTTATTTGAGTCGCCGTCAGGGGAAATAGTTTCTGAGCACTCAGTGCAATAAAATATTCAATTTCTACAAAGACACGATATTTGATCAGTGCAAATTCAGAAAAGTAAAATGATAAATTTTCCAGTTGGTTTCGATAGCGGCCATCAATGGGTGAAATGGCAGTAAGCGCGTGATTATTGGACATGAAATTTTTTAAATATAATGGGTATCAACAGTATCGTGTGCAAATATACATCGCTCAGGTTACATTCAAGACGATGAGCTGTCGGCGGAAAGCTTTATTTGTCGCGGGCTTGCGATTTAATTCTGTGAGGGCATATCATTGCTAAAGCGTTTGCCCTATATTTGCACCCACCATGGAGCAAAAGATACGTGTAGGGGCAGTTAATTATTTGAATACCAAGCCATTGATATATGGCTTACAGAATGGACCTCTTACTGAAAAAATAGACTTGCTGCTTGATTACCCGGCAAACCTGACTTCTCTTTTACAGAAAGATAAACTCGATATTGCCTTATTGCCTGTGGCAGCCATACCCATGATTGCTGACAGCCAGATCGTTTCAAACTATTGTATAGCCTCTGATAAAAAAGTTGCGTCTGTTTGTCTTTTCAGCGAGGTCCCCATCGAAGAAGTACAGGAAATCTACCTCGATTATCAATCGCGTAGCAGCGTGATGTTGTTGCGTATCTTGTTGAAAGAATACTGGCAAATCAGACCGGCCTTATTGGAAGCAGACGAAAATTATATTGGCAACATAAAAGGAAAAACAGCGGGCTTGATTATCGGCGACCGCGCCTTAGACAATCTGCAAAAATTTCCTTATGTATACGATCTGGCCGAAGCCTGGTACGATTACACGAAATTGCCCTTTGTATTTGCGATATGGGTGGCCAACAAAAAAATCAATCCAACTTTTCTGGAAGAGTTTAATATTGCCAATTCGGTTGGGTTTCAGCGTTTGGAAGAAATCATTTCCGATCTTTCGTACAGGACCTACGATCTCAATCATTATTACCGCAACAATATTTGCTATTCGTATGATGAAGAAAAAGAAAAGGGTCTTACATTGTTTTTGAAAATGATGGAAAAACTATAGAACAGTCTGCCTGCATCATTTTGCCGGGCTTGTTAATGTTCGCTTCCTTTTTTATTTGCACGGCACTAATCATTATATTCGTTGAAAATTCATTCTGTTATGAGAGTGATTTATCTGCTCTTGTTCTTTTGTTGCACCACTACTATTCTACACGCTCAGGGTTTTATTACCCGATGGGACTTGTCGAATGCCGGTAGTGGCGCTACGCAATTGACCTTCGGCGTGGGCACCACCGGAAGCTGCAATTATAGCTGGGAAAGTATTCCGGTGGGGCAAACCGGCTCGGGTACTTTTAGTGGTAACACCCTTAATATTACCGGCTTACCGGCAGGAGCGATGATACGGTTAAGCATTGATACCACAAATTTCAGGAGGATCAAAATAAACAATGGCATCGACAAAAAACGATTGGTGGATATCGAACAATGGGGAAGTGTCATGTGGACCAGTATGCAAAATGCTTTTCAGGGTTGCTGCTATTTAGATTGCACGGCAACTGACATTCCTGACCTCAGTCATGTTTCTAATATAAATTTCATGTTTGATAGCTGTGTGCAGTTTAGTGGAAATGCCAGCATGGCCAATTGGAATACATCGAATATCACCAATATGTATGGGGTGTTTCACAATGCCTACAATTTTAACCAGCCGATTGGAAACTGGAATACATCGAATGTACTGGACATGGCGCTCATGTTTTATCATGCGAGTTCATTTAATCAGCCGATCGGAAACTGGAATACATCCAATGTGCTCGATATGGCCGGTATGTTTTCTTTGGCCTATGCATTTGACCAACCTGTTGCAAATTGGAATACATCAAATGTCGTTGATATGTCGGCAATGTTTTACCATGCCACACATTTTAATCAATACCTTGGCGATTGGCATTTCAACATGAATGTGATGCTCAATTATATGTTAGACAGTTCGGGGGTTGACTGCAGCATGTATTCTGCTATACTTCATGGTTGGGCCGTTAATAATACCACCCCGATGTATATTGAATTGGGTGCCGCCAATTTGAAACACCTGTTGTATGCACAGGCTGAAAGAAATTTTTTGGTCAATGCTAAAGGCTGGATCATTGATGGTGATACGATGTACAATAATTGCTGCACAATGCAGGTTGATACTATTGTGCAGAGTGGCTGCAATCCTTTTTTCTTCAATGGACAACTATGCAACTACACTGGAATTTACTACGATACAGTAATGACTGTTTCCGGTTGCGATAGTTTGATCACCTTAGATCTGACCGTCAACCGAACGACGGACACGCTGAATCAATCGGATTGCTATACCTATTTCTTCAACGGACAAACGCTCACCGGCAGCGGTACCTACTACGATACTCTAGTGAATGCAGTAGGTTGCGATAGTTTGATCGTGTTAAATCTTACGATAAACCCGGTCAATACTTTCGTGACACAAACGGGAAATTTTTTCTCTGCCAACGCTACCGGCGCTACCTACCAATGGCTGAGCTGTAATCCTTATCAGGAAATTATCGGCGAAACCAATCAAACATTTACCGCTACCGCCAATGGCAATTACGCAGTAGTGGTAACAGAAAACGGATGTACCGATACTTCTGCTTGTTACACCGTAATTGGAATTGGGATCAATGATGTCAATTTGTTAGCGCATATCGAACTCTATCCAAATCCTGCTCACGATCAACTGCAGCTGCAATCGTCAACAATTTTACAAAACGCAGAAATTACCGTATGGAATATGATGGGTCAAACGTTGCTGTCGGATAAAAACATTTCAGGAAAAAATTATGTAATTGATTTGACAAGCTTAGCTGCAGGAAATTATTATATACAGGTCAGAGATATGCAGCGTTGTTTTGTAGGGAAAGTGTTCAAAAAATAAGCATGACAAACATCACTAAAAATTAGTTCAATGAAAAAAATTATTTTGTTTGCTTTCGTTTTCTTTTGTCAGTCTGAATTACTGGCGCAAGATTTTATTACGCAATGGGATTTATCGAAACCCGGTGGACCGAATACACAACTCACTTTTGGCGTAGGCACTGTGGGCACATGTAGCTATACCTGGGAGACGATACCGGCCGGAGCGACAGGCTCAGGTACGTTTAGTGGAAATACGATATCGATAACAGGACTGCCTGCTGGTGCGATGATTCGAGTGAAGATTGACACAACTAATTTTAGGAGAATAAATATTTCTTATGGACTGGACAGGCTAAAATTAAAGGATGTAGAACAATGGGGAGCTGTGCATTGGAATAATATGGCCGGTGCTTTTTTTGGTTGTGAAAACCTGAATATTTCAGCGTTGGATGTTCCTAACTTAACGGACGTAAATTTGATGAATGGTATGTTTCATCTTTGTTACTATATAACAAATATAAATTTAATTAACTCTTGGAACGTAGGTAATGTCACCAATATGAGCAATTTATTCAACGGATGTGGCTCATTTAATCAATCGCTTTATAACTGGGATACTGGCAATGTAACAGACATGAGTTATATGTTTGAAGAAGCGGCGGCATTTAACCAGCCCATTGGAAACTGGAATACGCAGAGTGTTATCTACATGAATAGGATGTTTAGGTTTGCTCATTCATTTAATCAACCAATAGGCAATTGGAACACAGGAAATGTTATTACTATGACGGAAATGTTTTTTTCCGCAAGTTCTTTCAATCAACCCATAGGTAATTGGAATACACAAAATGTTGCATCGATGGACGCTATGTTCGGCGAGGCGATTTCTTTTAACCAGCCAATAGGAAACTGGAATACATTAAACCTAACAACAATACGCAGTATGTTTGCTTACGCGGCCTCTTTTAACCAACCTCTAAACAATTGGTATACGTGGTCAATCTATGATATGAGAAACGTATTTTTACATGCAACATCTTTTAATCAACCCCTTAACTTTTGGATCACATGCAATGTCACATCCATGGAGGGGATGTTTAGTTACGCAACCTCATTCAATCAAAATCTTTGGGGTGGTTGTATGACCAACGTCACCTCCATCAAAAGTATGTTTGAAGGTGCAAGTTCATTTAATAAATCTGTCAATTATTGGGATGTTTCACAGATTCAAGATATGAGCAAATTGTTTCTAAATGCTAGCTCATTTAACCAACCGCTTGGCAATTGGAATCCTTTCAATGCAATGTTTATGGGTAATATGCTGAGTAATTGTGGCATGGATTGTGTTACTTATTCAGCAACTCTTCAAGGCTGGGCAGCAAACATCAATATAGCAACGAATAGGTTTTTAGGTGCTAACAATCTGAACTACAATTTGAACGCTCAAAATGACAGAAATTATTTAATCAACAATAAAGGTTGGGTAATTTCAGGTGATAGTTTGGTAAATAATTATTGTTGTGCAACGCAATATCTGACAATCAATCAATCTGCGTGTGATTCTTTTCTGTTCAAAGGTCAAACGCTCACCAACAGCGGTACATATTACGACACATTGGTCACAATAAATGGATGCGATAGTTTAATCACGTTGAATCTTACAATCAATCAAAATGCAGTTACAATTAATCAATCAGCCTGCAATTCATTTGTCTTCAACGGTCAAACTCTTACAAACAGCGGTACATATTATGATACGCTAGTAAACATGAACGGTTGTGATAGTTTAATCACATTAAATCTTTCAATCAATCAACCTGATACTGTGACGACA
>CAZFKA010000179.1:0-6471 GCA_964519155.1 uncultured Bifidobacterium sp.
GCAGTAAATGCAATTGACGTGTGTACTCCGTTGACCTACCGAGATTATCTGGGCATTCCACAGGGGTCGATGTACGGCTTACAAAAAAATGTGCATGATCTTGCCAACACCACTTATTCGCCACGAACAAAGATCCCTAATTTATTTCTTACCGGTCAAAATATCAATCTGCACGGCATCTTAGGTGTAGCCATTACATCCTTGCTGACGGTAGGGGAGATGACCAATCTTGATCAACTGGTTGAAAAAATCAATGAACAAAATAGGTAATTTTTACCCCTCGTTTCAAGGATATCCTACTTTTGTTGCTAGTCGTACAAACTGTCTCACAAAGTTTTAACCCCGCATTTTCACCACGGCCACTATCTTTGCCTCTATTTTGAAAATTCTGCTGAAAATACTGAAAGGATTGGGGATAACCCTGCTGGCACTCATAGGTCTTTTGATGATTTTTGCCGTTTATGTCTATAATATTGCTGATAGTAAACCACCAAAAATTAGCGACCGCTCGGCACTTCAGCTACAGCGCACGGCAAGCGATTCAAACCATTTCTACATCGGTAAAAATTTTATACAAAAAAATGAGAACGGGGTATACGAAATGTACCTGGAGGGCGATGATTTCGAACGTGGTGTGATATACGGTAAACTGGCCAAAGAACTGATTCAATATCAGGAAATGGCGTTTACAAACGAAATTCAACGGATGATTCCTTCAAAAAATTACCTGAAATTTTTAAAGTACATTGTTGGATTTATGAATCGTAATCTGAGCGATTATGTGATTGATGAATATCAGCGCGAAATTTATGGAATCTCACTTTCAGCTTCTGAAGAATACAACTGGATTGGTACCAATTATTCGCGACAACTCAATTACCATGCGGCACACGATATCGGTCACGCACTGGCCAATCTCATGCTGGTGGGTTGTACGGCATTCGCTACCTGGAATCAGCGCTCTGAAGACAGTCTGTTAACCGTTGGGCGTAACTTTGATTTTTATGTGGGCGACGATTTTGCCAAAAATAAAATTGTAGCTTTCTATCGACCGGTTAAAGGGATCCCATTTATGTCAGTCACCTGGGGTGGCTTTGCCGGGGTGGTGAGTGGCATGAATTTGAAGGGGCTCACCGTTACCATAAACGCGAATAAGTCGTCTATCCCTTATGGAGCTGCGACGCCTGTTTCCCTTGTGGCGAGAGAAATTTTACAGTATGCCGGCAACATCGACGAAGCAGTTGCCATTGCCAAAAAAAGGAAAATGTTTGTCAGTGAAAGTTTTCTGATCTCCTCTGCAGCAGATAATAAAGCGGTGGTGATTGAAAAGACTCCTGATGATCTTGACGTGTACGAATCCGGCAACAATGAGATACTCTGTGCCAACCATTATCAAAGTAAATTGCTGGGCGCGCAAAAATTAAATCTTACGCAAATGGCGAATAGTGCTTCGGTTTACCGCTACAACAGGCTCAGGCAATTACTTGCACAATACGACCGAAACAGTCCGTTGAAAACGGCTGCAATACTGCGCGATTTTCACGGTATGGATAATGCCGATATCGGCCTGACCAACGAAAAGGCCCTGAATCAGTTTATTTGTCATCATTCAATTATCTTTCAACCCCAGAAAAGACTGGTATGGGTAAGTACCGCACCTTGGCAATTGGGGGAGTATATTTGCTATGATCTCAACCAAGTGTTTCAGAATCCGACTCCGCTTATCGAACAACAAAAAGACTTGAATATCAGTGCAGATACGCTGCTGAAAAGCCAAACATATCGTCGTATCCTGGAATATTTGAGCCTTGAAAAATTGCATCTTAACCATCAAATTTTCAAACCATCCGCTATTATTGCAGCTAATCCACATTATTACGATAGCTACCGAATTGCAGGCGATATCTATAAAACAATTCATCAAAAAGATAGTGCAGTGGTTATGTACAAAAAAGCACTCACCTTAGAAATCGCAACGAATGAAGAGAGAGAATCTATCCGTGAAAAAATAAACGAATTAGAAAAAAAAGAATAGCAAACGAAGCTTCATACTTGTTCAACAGGTATATTGCAAAGTAAATGACCAGAATAACCGATAAAAAATGATTCAAGGGATTGGAACCGATATTGTAGAAGTTAGTCGCATTGCGGATAAACTGAGCAGAAGTACTTCGTTTAAGCAACATGTATTTTCAGCAGGAGAAATCGAGTATTGTGAAAGACAGAAATCCCCATTTATTCATTTTGCCGCCCGGTGGGCAGTGAAAGAGGCTTACCTGAAAGCCTATGGGCTGAAATTTATCGGGAATCATCGTTTACACGAAATCGAAACCATTCATAACGCGGACGGAAAACCAGCCTTATTGCTCAGTGGGCTCGCTGCTGTTCATCATCATGAAAAGAATCTGGGTCAGGTACACTTGAGTATTTCACATACGGAAAGTTACGCGGTTGCCTATGTAATTATCGAAGCATGATTTTATTTATTGCGGTCGATGTACGTTCGAAGCAGATCACCTGTGTCGGTGGGAAACCCGCTAAACCCTTGTTTAAACGATGATAAAGCCCCATTCGTCGTGAAAATATTTTTAAATTTATATTTGATAAAACCACAATAAAACGACAAATTTGCACTCCTTTGTATGAAACAGTTCATTCATGATATTATGCCTTTGCTGGAAACGCCGCAGCAAATCGTCATTACGCATCATTATAATGCCGATGCCGATGCGTTGGGGTCCTCCTTAGGTTTATATCATTACCTGTTGCTAAAAGGTCATAAGTGTACGGTCATTTCTCCGAATGGGATGCCCGATTTTCTACAATGGATGCCCGCTGCATACAAGGTATTGAAATATGATGAACAAAGAGCTGAAGTATCTAAAGCCATCGAAAAAAGCAGTTTGATCTTTTGCCTCGATTTCAACCAATTTTCCCGTACTAAGGAGATGGGGCCCTTGTTGGAAACAGCACGGGCAAAAAAAGTGATTATTGATCATCACCTCAATCCGGACAAGACATTCGATTACGGTATTAGTAAACCATCGAAAAGCAGTACCTGCGAAATGGTCTTCGATTTTATCAATGAAATGGGCGACAATTCTTTGATCAATATGGATATTGCCCAATGTTTGTACTCCGGCGTAATGACAGATACCGGCTCGTTTAAGTTTTCGAGCACCACAGCCAGTGTTCATCTGATGGTGGCCGATTTGATGCAGAAAGGATTAAATCCAACCCCAATCCATCAGGCAATACTCGATAATTATCAGGAAAACCGTCTCCGGTTCCTCGGCTATGTGTTAGCTGAAAAAATGCTCTTATTCCCTGAATACCATAGTGCCATTATCGCTGTCAGCCGCGAAGAGCTCAATAAATACAAGATCAATACCGGAGATACCGAGGGAATTGTTAACTATCCTTTAAGTATTAAAAATATTATTTTTTCTACTTTTATCAGCGAAAGAGACAACGAAATACGCATGTCTTTCAGAAGTAAAGGTGATTTTAATGTCAATATTTTTGCCCGTAATTATTTTAATGGTGGGGGCCATCATAATGCTTCCGGTGGTCGATCGGAAGTTTCGCTGGCCGAAACGATCAGAATTTATAAACAGGCACTGGATGATAACAAAAAACAACTCAAACAATGTTATTTAGATTTACAGTAACACTGCTATTCGCCGTGTTTTCGCTGCAAATGTTTGCACAGCAAAATCCAACACCACTGAATTTTAAAAAAACAGGTACCGGGATTGAATACTGTTTTGTGGTGGACAAAACCGGTGGCGCTAAGCCTAAGGAAGGTGATCAAATAAAAATTAATATGGTTTCAATCGGTGGAAACCGTTATTTATATAACTCTTTTCAACAAAATAAAGGTAAGCCTGTTGAATTTGGTGTGGCTAAACCGGCGTTTAAAGGCGATATCATTGAGGTGATAAACATGATGAACACAGGAGATAGCGTAGTTTGTCTGATCGATGCCGACCTTGTTTACAAAAATACAAAACAAAAGAAACCTGATTTTATCAAAAAGGGAGATAAGATTCAATATATGATTAAACTGGTTTCCATCAAACCCAAAGAAATTGTACAAAAGGAACAGCAGGCATTGATGAACAAACAAATCAAAGAACAATTGGCCAAGCAGCAAAAGGAGGAACAGAAGCAGATGGTCATTCAGGAAAAGGAATTGCAAAAATATTTTATCGCCAATAATATTACCCCGCTCAAAACTGCCTCTGGACTCTATTATGTGATCAAAGAAGAGGGTAGCGGTGCAAAACCAGTTACCAACGATACCGTGAGTTTAAATTACCGGGGTAAACTGATCAACGGCACAACTTTCGACAGTAATATTGATTCCGCATTTAACCACATGGCCCCATTTGAATTTCCATTGGGTGTCAACCGCGTGATCAAGGGTTGGGATGAAGGTGTGGCCTTGTTAAATAAAGGAACCAAAGCAACATTCTTCATACCCTCTCGTTTGGGGTATTCAACACAGGCAATGCCCGGAAATGCCGCAAATCCAAAAGGAATTCCAGCCAACTCAATTTTGATTTTCGATGTTGAACTGCTGAATATTAAACCAATCAACAAACCTTAAAAAAGACTCAAAAAAATATGATTAAAAAGATTTCAATTACCCTAATGATAACGGCTTTGGCTGTTTGCCAAGCTACTGCACAGGCTAAAAAATTCACCCGGCTTAAATCAGGTCTGGAATTCATGATCGTAAAAGATATGCCCGGAAATAAAGCAGTAGAGGGTTCAATGGTTACCATGCATATCAAAACGGTGGTGAACGGAACCGCTATGTTCGATTCGTATACGATGAACAACAATGAACCGGTACCCGCGCAAATTGCAAAACCGCAGTATAATGGCGATGTAATGGAAGGTTTGGCTATGTTAAGTGCCGGTGATAGTGCTTTATTTCGTACACCTGCCGATTCAATCTTCAGAAATGGCCAAATGCAACCGGGTGTAAAAAGCGGGGATACGGTAAATTTCTTTGTGAAAATGGTCAGTGTAAAATCGAAAGAACAATACGAAAAAGATCAGAAAGATAAAGCAGTAAAGCAAACCGGAATCGACGAAAAACTTTTACAAGATTATATCAAGAAAAATAACTTAAAAGTTCAACGTACAAATTCAGGTGTTTACTATGTAATTGAGAAGGCCGGTAATGGCAAACATGCTACGGCCGCTGATAAAGTGCGTGTACACTATAAAGGTTATAAGTTGAATGGTGAAACTTTCGATTCTTCGTACGATCGGGGCGAACCCATTGAATTTCCGTTGTCCGGGGTAATCAAAGGTTGGACAGAAGGTATTCCTATGCTCGAAGAAGGCGGCAAAGGTACCTTGTTAATCCCCTCTCAAATGGCGTATGGTGCTAATGGTCCTGCCGGATCAAAAATCGGCCCGAACGAAGTTTTGCTTTTCGATGTCGAATTATTGGAAATTAATCCGAAACCAAAAGTTTCCCCTCAAGTAGCGATCGATGATCAAAAGTTGCAAGATTACATGAAAAAAAATAACATCAAAGCTTCTAAAACACCTTCCGGCGTTTATTATGTTATTGAAAAAGCGGGCAATGGCAAACATCCTACTGCATCCGATAAAGTGAAGGTCCATTATAAAGGGTATAAACTGGATGGGGAAACATTTGATTCCTCCTATGATCGAGGACAGCCTATCGAATTTCCATTATCAGGTGTGATCAAGGGTTGGACAGAGGGAATACCCATGTTTGCCGAAGGCGGAAAAGGAACTTTATTGATCCCGTCACATCTTGCCTATGGCGCTAACGCTCCGGGGGGTTCTAAAATTGGTCCAAATGAAGTCCTCATCTTTGATGTGGAATTGCTCGAAATTACTACAGGAAAATAATTAATGTATAAATACTAATCAATGATAAAAAATCAAATTGTTCTGGCGTCTATCCTGATGCTGACAGGCATGTTTTCATGCAAACCAAAATCCTTTACCAAACTGAAATCCGGTTTGGAATACATGATTGTGAAAGACGAAAAAGGTGACAAAAAGCCGGTAGAAGGTAGTATTGTTACGTTACATATCTTAACCAAAATAGGTGATAGTGTATTATTCGATTCAAGAAAAAATAATAACAATGAACCTGTGCCCGCTCAAGTAGCCAAGCCTCAGTACAATGGCGATTTGATGGAAGGCTTAGTGTTACTCACTGAGGGTGATAGTGCTCTGTTTAGAGTCTCCGCTGATTCCATTTTCAGAAACGGCCAAATGCCCCCCTTTGTAAAGAAGGGCGACACGGTTAATTTTTATGTGAAAATGGTGAGCGTAAAATCAATGGATGAATTTAAGAAGCAGGAAGAAGAAACCGCTAAAAAGCAAATTTCGTCTGAGGAAGAAGTGATTAAAAAATACCTTGTCGATAATGGCATTACTGCAGTGAAAACCGGTTCGGGCTTATACTATGCC
>CAZFKA010000180.1:0-6425 GCA_964519155.1 uncultured Bifidobacterium sp.
GGATAAGGTATAGCTGATCCATCCGGTGAGTCGACCGGTTTGTTTATGAAAATAAAATTCCGCTCCATAGGCACGCCCTTTTCCATATTCTAACTCAGCTTCAACATCGGGATTCAAAAAAAGATCAGCACCATTTTTATAATCAATTTGATTTCCCAAGGTTTTGTAATAAGTTTCCACAGAGCACTCATACATATTATTATTGAAATTTCTAAAATAACCGGCAGCGATCTGATTGGCGATTTGGGGTTTGACATTGTTGCTGCTGGGCACCCAGATATCGGTTGGGGAGGAAGTGGTGGAATTCGACAGGATATGCAGATATTGTAGGTTTCGGTTGTAGGATGCCTTTACCGAACTCACATCATTCAATTGATATTTGGCGGATATTCTGGGTTCTAAACCACCGTAGCTTTTGATAGACTCTCCATTGCCGTATTGTTTTTTGTCGATGATTTTTCCCTTGGCGTCGTAGGTATAGGCTGTTCCGGGGCCAAGATAATCAAATAAGGAATAGCGCAGACCATATTTGATACTGAATTTACTAGAGAGATTTTGTTCGTTTTGAACATAGATACCCCCTTCGAGCGCATACCGGTTTTTCAGACTGTCAGCCGTATTGATATTTGTTCCTGAAAAAACAGTTGGTCTGAAAGTATGATGCATAAAATTGAATCCAAATTTGATACTGTTATTGCTGTTGGCAAAGTAGCTGAAATCTTGTTTGACATCATAATCGCGTATCGATGATTTTATTTGGAACGATTGGTCATCGAATCCGGCTTTGATCAGGTAGGCGTAATTGCTGTAAATGAAGGAGGTATTGGAAAATAATTTTGCGTTGAACAAATGATTCCAGCGCACGGTAGATGTTGTATTCCCCCAATTGAAACCAAAGGATGAACCCAATCCGAGAATATCTTTTCCAAAATATCCTGATAAAAAAATGCGGTCCTTTTTGCCCAATTGATAATTGGCTTTCAGGTTGAGATCATAAAAATAAAGTTTTGACGAACTTCGCAAACTATCACGCGACAATTTGAGAAACAGATCTGCATAAGTACGACGACCGGAAATAATAAACGAACCTTTTTCTTTCACAATGGGCCCCTCCACAGTCAATCGCGAAGAAATGAGGCCAATACCACCGGAAGCGGTCAGTTTTTTATTATTACCGTCTTTCATTTTTACATCGAGTACCGAGGATGCGCGACCACCGAATTCGGCCGGGATATCGCCTTTGTATAATGTCACATCCTTCAACGCATCAGAGTTGAATACAGAAAAGAATCCCAGCAAGTGTGAGGCATTATAAACGGGCGCCTCATCAAGCAAGATCAAGTTTTGATCGGCACCCCCGCCACGAACAAAAAATCCGCTTTGGCCTTCCCCTGCTGATTTTATACCGGGTGTGAGTTGTAGTGTTTTTAAAATATCTTTTTCACCAAATAATACAGGTACACTTTCTATGGCTTTGGGGTCGAGTTTGATCACCCCCATTTCGGTGCGACTCACGTTTTGATCTTCACGGGCTGCTTTAACCACCACATCTTTGATAGCCCGCTCAACACGGGTCAGTTGCACTTGCTGGGTGATATTTTTTTCAACACTCATCTGAATTTCTTTCTGTTCGTAACCCAGGTATTGATATATCAGGGTGTATTTGCCTTTCGGTACGGTGATAGAATAATAACCATAGGAGTTTGAACGGGCGCCTTTGTCTTTCAGTTCTTTCACCCTTACGGTAGCGCCGATCAGATCTTCCCCATTTTTGGCGTCTTTGATATTGCCGCTAATCGTAAAATTTTGAGCCCAAACGTGTTGAGCGGTCAGCGAAAAAAGAATGGTGAGCAGCAAAATAAGTCGATGCATAGAAGATACAGGATTAATGAGCAATATTAAATAAGATTGAACCCCTACAAAAAAATTTTATGCAAAGGGTATTGTACATGGTTGAACGGCCATAATTTTTTAACGTTACATCCATCGTTTAAGAGGCTGCAAGCTACAGCAGACTTTCACCGCATGGCGTTAAATACCGTTTATAGGGTATAAACAACACAGAATAATCAATTATTTTTGTCAAAAAATTAAATTAAATGAAAAAGCTGATCAATATTATTCTCGCATGTCTGTTGACCCAGGTTACGTTTGCTCAAAAAATAAAGTGGCAATCGGGTGAAGACCTCCCATTCGTAAAAGGCGTAAGTGCTTTTAATGTACAATACGATTTTTCGGAAATGACTGTCGCCGATGGCACAGAACAAGCGTTTCTGGACGAGCGTAAAGCGGAAATAAACAAGGACAAAGCAGGTGAGGGCGACGAGTTTGTAGCCAACTGGCAAAAGGCAAAAACGGAAAAATATCCGAAACATTTTGAAGAGACCTTCGCTAAGGAGTTTAAAAAAGAAGGAATTACTGCACGTCGGGATGCCGGTGCAGCCTATACCATAATTGTAAAGCTTCGCAACGTAAAAACCGGCAAAGGTTCAGCCTGGGGCAAAAAGCCGGCTGAACTTGATTTTACGATCAGTTTTGTAGATGCCAAAAATCCATCAACTGTTTTAGCCCTGGGTACGATGGAAAATGTCAAAGGTGAGGTAAAAGCACCCAAAGGAAGTGGATGGATACCCGGTGGCGCAGGCTCAGCGATACAGACAACAGCACATTTTGTCAACAAGGAAGTTACCAACCGCCTTGCGGAGAGTTTCGAACTGGTGGCTATCGCAATATGCAAGCAAATAGACAAAAAGCGCTAGGTGAATTCAAGGTACGGGACGGAATAGTTACCTGCATTCAGTTTGTATATATTATTTTTGGCTGATAAAACCAAAATGATGAACAAATCGCTGCCGGTAATTTTTTTCCTCTCTATGGCTTTCGGATTATTTGGCTGTCGCGAGAGTATGTCTGAAAGTGAGATCAAATCAATCGGGTTTAGTAAACATAAGCGTCCGGCATCATTTATCAGCCGAACAGGGCTTGATCCGGCACAGTCTGCGTTTTCGAGTTCAGTGCGGCAAGTGAAAGGTATCGTATTGCTACAGGGAGTGGCAGGTTTTAAAGATTCTTTTCGCACCTATCAACATCCGACCTGGTCGAAATTTGGTTGGATGGGTAGTATCACGGCAGACGATAGCGGCAATGTTTATACGGCACCCATTCCCTTTGTCAATAATCTTGATCATCCATTAGCCAGTATCAACAGTATTTATCGTATCGAGGAAAGCAGTGGGGAGATGAGTCTGTTCTTTTCCTTACCCAAACCTGATTCTATTCCGGGTATCATACCTTTTGGGGTGATGGGGCTTTATTACGACCCGCATGGGCGAAAATTATATGCCAGTAGTATCGCAGGCAGCAACAGTGAATTTGAGAAGGGGAAGATTTATGTGATCGATCCGTTTGCAAAGAAGATTGTTGATGAAATGATATCAGGTGATGCAATGGGGGTATTTGTCGGGGGTATCACAGGCGAAAAGAAATTGTATTATGGTGCTTGTCGTTCATCTGCCATTAAGAGTGTATTATTAGATAAGCAAGGCTTGATTATTTCGTCGCCCCATGATGAGTTGAGTCTTGAACAGTTAGGTCCGCGTGGCAACGATCATGCGCGTCGTATTCGTTACGACCAATCGGGCAACCTGATGGTTTATGGTATTGAGTTCGATTATAGTTTGGCGGCGAATGCCGAGAAAGTGGAAACCCTGTACAAATTCAGCTACCGTTCGGGCGAAAAAAAATGGGTCCCGGCTGAGACCCATTAAGAAATTTATTTTTTATTGCAGACTAGTGGTGGTGGTGATGTGGTTTGCTGACCAGCGCCATAAATTCATCTTTTGTAATATCGCTTTCCTGTAAATTCACTTGATTTTCCACCACGTAAAATAATTTATCCGTGATGATACGGTTATATAATTCGTCTGAAAATTTGCGATCGGCCAATTGTTTTTTGACCACCGGTTCCATCCAAGAAACATCCATATCAGGCATGGAACCATACTGACCAAAATAGCTCATCACTTGCATACGGGCTGCTTGTTCCATTTCATCCTTCGATACTTCCAGCTTATTTTCCTCAATAATTTTATCTGAGATCAATTGCCATCTGAGTTGGTGTTCAAATTTGCCAAATTCCTGCTCAACGACTTCCATGGGGGTGTATTTTTCGCCACCAACGCTCATCCAGCGTTTCAAAAAGGCTGTGGGGATATTGATGGGTGTTTCATGTACAAGTCGTTCAAACAAATCGTTTTGCAAATGCGTTTTTGCATGGCTGTTCCAGTATTGTTGAATTTCATTACGCAATGTTTCACGAAACGCTTCTTCTGTTTCTATCCCGCGACCCGGATAGATTTTTTCAAACATTGCGGGTCCGATCTCTGCTTTTTCGATGGTTTCGATTTTTTCGATGGTGAGTACAACTTTGTTTTCTGCATGTTCAGCGATACCGAGATCTTTTAAAATAGATTCTTTGAATTCATCACCGAAGACTTCATTGATGTGGGCAGTTGCTGTATCTCCGATTTTGTGCCCAAGAAATTGTGCTTTCACGGCAGGCGAAAAGTATTTTAACAATAGGGAGTGTTTGGTGTCGATTCCCCCTTGTACGGTTTCGCCTTGTTCGTTGGTTTCTTTTATTAATAGGTGAACGACATTATCATCTGACGTAATACTGTCTGCATCACTCATTTCGCCGGCTTTAAGTTGCAGTTTTTCAACTTCTTCGTTGATCATTTCCTCCGTCACTTTCACTTTGTAGAGAGGAATAGTGGTATTGTTGCTCAGCAGGGGAATGTCGAAATGCGGGCGGGTACCGATTTCAAATTCGAAGGTATAATTACCCGGTTCAGCCGCATTAAATTCATATTGGATCTGCGTTTCAGCCGGAATCGGACGGGCAAAAATTTCTGCTTTGGTCTCTACAAGATATTCTTCCAGTTTAGTACCGGCTGCTTTCAGTACTTCATCGGCAAATACTGACTGACCATAAAGTTTGTTGATGTGTCCCATTGGAACCATTCCTTTTCTGAATCCGGGAATATTGGCTTCTTTACTTAATTTTTTAAGGGTTTTCTGTACTGCAGATTGATAATCTTCTTTGTCGATTTGAATCGTTATTTTTTCGTGCTGTAAGCCTATATTTTCCTGCGAGATCGTTGCCATAAAGCGTTTTTTGATTGATTAATGAAGTTTAAAAAAAGCCCGTTTTCTGGCGGGCCTGTTGAGGTGCGGGCGGAGGGACTCGAACCCCCATGTCGTAGACACTAGATCCTAAGTCTAGCGCGTCTGCCAATTTCGCCACGCCCGCGAAATTCTTTTTTTTTGGAGTGCAAATGTATCACATTTATCCTTATTTCATCCGAAAAAAAAATAATTCAGTACATTTAAGTAAAATTTCTTTTTGTCGCATTTACTTTCTATCGAACCCCTTGATGCTGCTGAAGTTGAGTTTGTAATGAAACGATATGATGAGGCCAGTAAAGAGTATATGCGTTTGATGAATCTCACCTTGATCTCTGCAGGACTTATGCCTGTATTGGTTGCGTTGTTGTTTTGGCTATCTTCTGCAGAAATCGATCGGGTGGTGCAGGTATTTATCGTTTTATTTATCTCCTTGCTGGCGTTTTTTATTGTTGTTGCTGTGATATTCTACTTTCAGCAGGTGTACAATAAATATAAAGATTCAGTAGCCCAAACGAAAACCGTTGAAAGCTGTATCATTCTCGAAAAGAGAACAGTGGCCATCAATCTTACTTATCACTTTTACCTAGACAGCAGGGTGAACAATAGTATCGAAGTATCCGTTGAAGTTTACGATCGTTATGCTATTGGTGACGAGATCAATATTGAGTATACTACTCACGATAAAATGTATATCGGTTATTTTTAACTGAAAGAGGTATAATTGTTGAAACCGTCACGATTGGTCATTTGTAGTTCGGGGTCTCTTTGGGAAGAATAGATTAGCGGTCTGAAGGTTGTTTGCCATAGGGCAGCAAAAAAAAGTGGCTCCTTTTTCGGGAGCCACTTTTGTGATTTTATGTTGAAGCTTATTTGCTTGCTTTTCGTAGATTAGGGAATGGAGGTGGCATATTGGAAGGTCCTTCTTCGCCATCACCTGCCGAACGGTAGTCTACTGAATTTGGATTTCCGTTTTGACCGTATTGGAAGATGAAACGATCTCTGTCGATACCCTGACGATCAACCATATAGTTGATAGCAGCGTTTACACGATCCCATGAGCGTTGTTGATCAATTTTGCTGGCATTGCCATTACCCATCATCACGATTTTGCAAACCGGTTCCGCTCTCATGGCAGAGGCCAGACGAGACAATTCAGCGATAGCGCCTGCACCCAATGTGCTTGAACCTGAAGGGAATCCGATGCTTCCACCCGGAATATTACCACAACCTGGTTGTAC
>CAZFKA010000181.1:0-1182 GCA_964519155.1 uncultured Bifidobacterium sp.
CCATACGGCTTTTGATCATAAAATAAGCCACCGGACTACGTTCTCCGGCGAGTACTTTTTCACGCATATCGTGTAGCTGACGGTCGATATCATCCCAGGCTTGTTCAAGAACCACATTCTCAGCTTCCCAACCGGCACTCTGTGTTTGTGTATAAGCTCCATCAGCAGATGTAACATACATAACTTTCTTGGGTGCGTTTTCACCGTCTTTAAAATTTTTTTTGTCCTGAGGAACATCTTCTATTTTCATGAGGCATACAGTTGAAGATCTTTATGAAACTTTATTGGGTATCGATTTTTATGACGGTACCCATATTCGGATTTTTACTGCTTTTGATCCAATCAACGATCACATTACTCGCTTCATTGATATAAGGGTCTTTTCTGAGTAATTTCAACCATTCTTCGTTTTTAGCGATGCTGGCTGTATCTTTTTTAATATTGGACAGGTCGGCTTTTAAATTCGTTGCGGTAAGCAATTTTTTGTTCTTCTCCAATTCTTCCAGCTTTTTCGCTAGATCTTTAGCTTCTTTAATCTGTTCCTGATACTTCTTTTCATTCAATGAATAGGTATTATCATCAGATTGTTGTTTTAATCGAGCCGCATTTTTGGTGATAATATTAAAAGAGGGTTCGTTAAAGACACGCTTCTTTGAATTCTGGATCAAAAGGCCAAAATCAACGTCCATTTTCACGGGTTTATAATCCGATTTCGCAATCTGATCCCAAGCCATAGAGTTGGAATCACGACGCTCACCCACATCCAGCAACTCATATACATCCGGTAAAACGATATCCGGAGTGACCCCTTTTAACTGAGTAGACCCTCCATTCACCCGATAAAATTTTTGCAAAGTCAATTTGATTGAGCCAAACGGAAACAAACTTTTATCACCACGGTAAAAATCTTCAAGCGGAAAAACACGTTGCACTGTACCCTTACCGAATGAAGTTGCGCCAAGGATGATAGCGCGCTTATAATCTTGCATGGCGGCTGCGAGAATTTCAGAAGCAGAGGCACTACCCTGGTTGATTACTATGGCCAGCGGACCTTCGTATAAGGCTCCTGAATGACGATCACCCAGGGTTTGAGCCGGTTCGCCTTTTGATTTAACTTGTACAATTGGTCCTTTGTCAATAAACATACCCCCTATGTCAACCACATCCGACAAAGAGCCACCG
>CAZFKA010000181.1:1192-6409 GCA_964519155.1 uncultured Bifidobacterium sp.
AATAGGATGCCAGTTGTTCAGACAAATTCAGATAGCCACCGCCATTGTTTCGCAGATCGAGTATGATACCCTGAACATTTTCACCTTTCAGCTTCACGATTTCCTTTTCAATATCGATGGCGCAACGTCTACCGTTTGCATCCTGAAAATCAGCATAAAATTCAGGCAGAAAAATATAACCGATATTCAAACTGCCTTGTTTGATGATGGCTGATTTAGCGAAAGTATCTTCTTTTTCGACCTTTCCTCTTTTGATCACGATATCTTCCGTACTACCATCAAGATGTTTAACAGAGAGCTTTACCAACGAACCTTCTTTCCCTCTGATAATATCTACAATATCCTCAATATCCCAGCCGGTAATATCCACGGGTTCTTCACCCTCTTGAGCCACTTTATTGATGATATCCCCTACCTTCAGATGGCCTTCGTTCCAGCAGGGGCTTCCCACAATAATTTGTTTGATTTTGCATATTCCCTCTTCGCTTTGTAAAACGGCTCCAATACCAATAAATTTTCCACTCATTTCCTCATCGAAACGCTTTTTATCTTTCGGGGGAAAGAAATCGGTATGCGGATCAACGACATGGCAAATGCTGTTGACATAAGCCGCAAATCGATCATTGTCACTGATTTTATTGATTCTTTTAAAATAGGAAGCCATGCTTTTACGCACATTTTCGCGCGCATCGGCTTCAAGTTCTGCCGTAGTCTTTGCTTTTTCTTTTTTATCTGTCGACTTAGCCTGCTGTTCCTGTAGTTCTTCGTAACGGGCCAGTGTTCTGTATTTCATGCTTTTCAACCAGCGGGCGGCTAATTCTTCACGGGTTGCGCACCAGCTTAATTTTTTGCCATCCAGTTCAATTTCTTCATCGGCGTTAAACGTAAAGGGAGTTTTTAACGCATCTGCATAATAAACTTCCGCCTCTTTCATCCTTTCTTTTATTCGGCCCGACACCAAATCATATAATTTGGTTGTACCATCATTGATCTCTTCATCGATATTCTTAGCGTATTGACTGAATTCATTGATATCACTTTGAAGAAAAAACAATTTACCAAAATCAGTCATCTCCATGTATTTGTCAAACACTTTTTGCGAAAATTCATCATTCAGATCTTTAGGCGAATAATGCCCGTCGCGGATGACCTGCATGATGGTTTGTTGAATTGCCTGATTTTTCGAAATATTGTCGTCAGCCGGCGAAAAGGGCTCAATGGAAAGTTCAGTATCATCGCCGATAGTGGAAAGTAGCTTTTTGTCAGCAATCATTCTAAACGAAAAAAATACACCAACGGCAACTAATAAGATGAGTGGAAATAATGCCTTTTTATTCATGAATAATTTGTCGTATTGTGAGTTATATTTTGTAAAGTTAATGGGAAGGAGGTTAATAAATATATAATTATGCGTTATTTTGTATGTAGAATGATGAGCGGCAAATATTCAGACTTAATCAAGCAAGAAGCGTACAAACTGGGTTTTTTTCACTGCGGGATCGCCCGTGCGGAAATGCTTTCAGCCGATGCTGTTCGGCTGGAAAAATGGTTGAATAAAGGATACCACGGCAAAATGGAATATATGGCAAATCATTTCGATAAACGTGTTGATCCCACTAAATTGGTTGATGGCGCAAAATCGGTGATCACCCTTTTACTCAATTATTATCCTTCAGTAAAACAAAAAAATGCGCCGCTGGTTTCAAAATATGCATACGGGCAAGACTATCATACGGTTATTCGATCGAAGTTGCAAAAACTCATTAGCATACTGCGCGAAGAAATCGGTGAGATAGATGGACGTGGGTTTGTGGATAGCGCGCCGGTACTCGAACGAAGTTGGGCTTTAAAAAGTGGAGCCGGATGGATCGGCAAAAACGGAAACCTGATTTCAAAACAACAAGGCTCATTTTTTTTTATAGCAACATTGATCGTTGATCTCGAACTGGCATACGACCCTCCTTTTGCGATAGACTATTGCGGCACCTGCAACAAGTGTATTGAAGCCTGTCCAACGGGAGCGATACTGCCGGACAAAGAAATCAATGGCAGCCAGTGCATTTCCTATTTCACAATTGAATTAAAAGATGCGATGATCAGCAGCGAAAAAAAATGGAAAGACTGGATTTTTGGATGCGACATTTGTCAGGATGTTTGTCCATGGAATCGTTTTTCGAAACCAAATGTTGAAACCGGATTTGACATGAATCCGTTTTTGCGTGAAGCAAACGAACGGCAATGGATGGAGATAACTGACGAATTATTTAAAAAAGTATTTAAAGATAGCCCACTCAAGCGTGCGAAATGGGAGGGACTGCAACGAAACTTGACATTCATTCAACAACCGTGAGAAAAAAAATTATACGGCTATATTGTTAAAACAACAAAAAATTTGTTATTAACATTTAAAATACCTACTTTCATAGGAAATTTATCTTATGAAACAGAAATTTATCCTCTTTTTTTTACTTGTTGCAACAACATTTACGGACGCATTTTCACAATGCGCGACTACAGTGATTGCCGCTGGCGGAACATCGGGTAATGCTCGCTGCCCTATGACCCGTTACCGGAACGCCCGATCACATTATCTCATTACACCAGCCGAAATGGCAGCAGCCGGATTTGGTGCCGGTAATACAATTGATGGTATCAGTTGGAATTATTCAACAGCGCCAACGATTGCCGGTACGGGAAACCTGAAGGTATATTTGGAAAATACCCTCGATGTAACGAACCTTAAAAGCAATACTTATGCGACCGCAATTGCTCCGATGACGCTCGCCCACAATGGCACAGCTTCATTGCCTGCCGCGGCCGGATTTTTTACCATCAATTTTTCCGGGGGTACACCCTTTACCTATACCGGTGGCGGAGTATATGTCGCCTTCGATTGGGATTATTGTGCCGGAACACTTGATGCTGCAGGCATCGTATCATGTAATACATCACTATTGGGCGGTTTACTCGGCGCGCAAAATGCCGGAGCCTGCATAACTCTTTCAGCGCTGACGGCTTCAAATTTTCGTCCAGATACTCGATTTGTGTCCACCGTTGTCAACGACGTGAAAGCAGACTATATCTATACCATTGGCGAAATGCCGGTTCCCTTTGCCTCTAACCACGTAGTGCAGGCACGCGTAATCAACCGAAGCAATTCTATCTTAACCAATTATAATGTCAATTTAAATATTTTGGGAGCCAACTCATTTTCTGACGTTCAAACGATTGGTACGCTCGGTGCCTGTGCCTCGGCCACTGTTTCATTCGCGCCTTTTACGCCTGCCAATGTCGGTGTCGACACGGTGCGTGTATCCTTGCCTGCCGATGCCAATAATGCAAATAATACAAAAGATGTGTTACAAACAATCAGCCACAATCGATATAGTTATCGGTATGTTGGCGAGGCGCCCGCTACAGGTGTCGGCGTCAACGCAGCAACCGGTGTCATCAGTGCCAAGTTCACGACCAACACTGCGTTAACGCTTACTGATGTCAACTTGCAATTCAGTACGAACAGTTTAACCTACAAACTTGCCATTTACCCCGATAACGCTGGAGTTCCGGGACTAGTGCCCTTGTATATTGACGCAACAGATCGAATATCGAACAACCTACCAGCAGCCGACCAAACACTGGCAACACCGGTAACAGTGCCGGCTGGAAATTTCTATGTCGCTGTGCATCAAACCGGTGTGACTAATATGGGATTGATTTATTCGGCTGAAACCCCGTTGCGCACAGGAGTTTTTCATTTTGCATCGCCAGCTCCCCCTGCCGCATGGGCCGACCTCGCACCCGCAAATGGATTCAGGGCTTTGCTCGGTGTTAAGTTTTGTTTCCCATTTTCGCCTGATAGCATTTTTGGCAATTCAACCGTTTGTGCCGGTAGTACACAGACCTACAGTGTAACACCCATACCGGACGCGATTTCGTACACCTGGACATTACCCGGCGGTTGGATTGGTGTGAGCTTTACGAATACGATCAATGTTGTGCCGGGCGTATCGGGTGGAACGATCTCTTGCGTTGCGAATTTCTCCTGCGGACCCAGTGTGGCAAAAACCAGAACCGTTGCTGTCTCCAATCCGACATTTGCATCGGTAACTCCTGCTAACGTAACTTGTAACGGAGCCGCAAACGGACAGGTTGTTGTCAGCAGTGCTGCCCTGAATCCTATTTTCAGTATTAATCCTGCTGCTGTTCAGGCACCTCCGGGCACTTTTACCGGTATGGGGCCGGGTACCTATACGATAACCCTTACTGATGCAGCAGGATGTGTAGTCACTACAACAGTAAATATTACCCAGCCAACAGCTATTGCAGCTTCAGCCAGTTCCGGCACAATTTGTACCGGCGGTACCACAACACTCGTTGGTAGTGCAACCGGAGGTACAGGCGGCTATACCTATCAATGGATTGATGGCCTAATCACCAATACCATAACGATAAATCCAAATAAAGACAATACAATTTATGAAGCCAATCAGGCAAACAGCAATGGTATTGGTGCCAATATGGTCGCAGGCACCAATGGGGGTGGATTCAAAACAAGGGCACTTATGGCTTTTGATATTGCCGGAAATCTACCTGCCGGATCTACTATCTTGAGTGCGTCACTCGACTTGCATGTTTCGCAGGCGAATCCGGGTTCCGGCATTCAAAATCAGACATTGCACAAACTCACAACCAACTGGGGAGAAGGCACTTCTCTGGCTTTCCAACCCGGTCAGGGAACATCAGCGACAACCAATGATGCTACATGGAACACAACTTTTTTCCCCGCAAACTTATGGACAAATTCAGGAGGTGACTTTAATCCGGTTGCTTCTGCAAACACCAATGTTGATGTTGTTGGCTTTTATAATTGGTCTTCAGCACAGATGACCGTGGATGTTCAAGACTGGTTAAACACACCGGCAACCAATTTTGGATGGCTGTTAAAAGGTGTAGAGAGCGCGCCAACACAAGCAAAACGATTCGATTCGCGTGAAAACGGCGTAATAGCAAACCGACCTCAGTTGACCATTTCGTACTCATCACCCAACGTGGTCGGTAATACAGCGACGCTGAATAATATGCCTGCCGGAACCTATACCCTTGTGGTGACTGATGCCAATGGGTGCACCGCTACATCAGTGACAACCGTAACCGTGAATCCCTTACCAACGGTAACGGCTAACCCTGTGAGTCAAACAGTTTGTGAAAACGGTATGG
>CAZFKA010000182.1:0-6399 GCA_964519155.1 uncultured Bifidobacterium sp.
CTCTTATCATATTGCCTTAATGAGGGGATGCAATGTCGATCAGCCGCGTAATCTCGCTAAAAGCGTTACCGTAGAGTAGAGCACCTGTGTTTACCCTGCCGTTTACTGTACACTGATACGTGTAAGATGTTTGGTCTCTTTTGCTAAATCCATCACGGGAAGCAATGTCGGTCTTTTTTTCAAATGCCCTCTGTCTCTTGAAAATTCATACTATCTCACGAGCGTGACATCTCCTTTCAAAATATGTTCTTTGCCACTATACAGGCAGGTATAACTGATGATGTAGTAATATGTGCCGGACTCACAGGCAACGCCTTTGAAATTTCCTTCCCAGCCAATTTGAATATTGTTTGAACTGAACACCTCTTCACCCCAGCGATTATAAATCACAAATTGCTTGAGATCGATATCGCGCGGATTGATTAGCCGGAAAACATCATTTAAGGCATCACCATTGGGCGTAAAGGCATTAGGGACAAACATCGGACATTCGCATTTGTCAGAATAAGTGACCATCATTTCATCTGAATTTTTACATTCACCTAAGGTCAATTCTACTGAGTAGGTGCCGATATCGCGGATGTTATAATACGATAAATGCGATTGGTCTTGCCAGGTATATGTAGCACCAAACTGAAAGGCATCCAGTTTGATTAAATCTCCGGGGCAAATTGTGGTATCTGGTCCCAGATCTACTGTTGGCAAAGGCAGTTTGTCGAGAAAAACGCTGTCAGAAACAGCACAACCCTTACCAGAAACGGTGACTTTGTATTCACCTTCCTGATCAACAAGTACGGTCGCTTGGGTCGAATTAATATTCCATTGATAAGTACAGCCCGCACAAGTGGCATCTAACAAAACGCTTTTGCCGTCACAAAATGTTTGATCCGGACCGAGATCGATAATCGGATAAGGATTTACTGTAAGCACAATACTGTCGGCATCGGTACAGGTATTGACCGTTACAATGACCCAATATAAACCACTTTGTGTAGCGGTCAGGGTTTGAGCATTGGTATTGTTTTGCCACTGATAAGTCGCATTCAAAGTTGTTGCATCCAACACAACCGCATCACCTTCGCAAATCTCCAGATCGGGCCCAAGTTGAACAACAGGAGTAGGAGCTACCGTGATAATTTGAACTTGCGTGGCCGAGCAATTGTTATTATCTGTTCCGGTTACTGTATACACCGAAGTCACCGCCGGAGTGAAAGCCACACCGTTGGTAATGCCACCTGACCAAGCATACGTTAATGCACCCGATGCGGACAGGGTGACGGCATCGCCTGCACAAATGGTATCATTGGGAGATGCATTGATCGTGATTATAGGTAATGGATTTACATTTATTTGTATCGTACTGGTGTTGCTACAGTTGTTAGCATCCGTTCCGGTAACGGTATAAATTGCTCCCACCAACGGAGTAAATGGTACATTATTGACAACCGGATTGGTCCAAACATAACTGACACCGCCACTGCCACTCAATGTAACGGGTGTTCCGGCACAAACCACCAAACCGGGTGCTGCTGTAGCCAGAATGATTGGTAGTGGATTGACGGCCACTGTTACGGTTGCCGTGTTGCTGCAACCGATCAAGTCAGTTCCGGTAACCGTATATGTTGCAGTAGCCGGGGGAGCAAAGGGGACCCCGTCTGCTATTCCTCCATTCCAGACGTACGTATTGGCTCCTCCACCGGTCAGGGTTACATTGCCACCTATGCAAACAGAAGCAGGTGAAGCGTTTGCGATAACGGTTGGGAATTGATGTATCGTAATATTGCTGCCGTTATTGGTGCCCGTTACCGGCGGTGTGGTACTCACCACCCTGATGCGGTAGCCTGAACCATTTAACGCACCCAAAGGAATCGTGCAAGGAATGCTACCACTCACTATCGCAGCCACTGAACCGATAGGTGTAGGTGCTGCAAAACTTCCAAACGGGTCCGATAATTCGGCGGTAAAGATATTTCCCGGTAAATAAGCACCAGTCGCAATATAGTCGACGCTTGCATTTTCACCAACGCAATATGTCAAATCGGCCACCGAGCAAGTCAGTGTATTGGCCGGAGGTATCACATTGCATCCCACATAACAATCAAGTAATGAAACACGCGACCCTGCCGCAAGACCATTATGGGTTAAAACATACTGAGTTGCGCCGGCCGGATTGTCGCAGGTAATTATGGTGCCTGAACCTCCATTGCCACCATTACATAAAAGCGAGCTGCCGCCACCGGTCAAGATAAAATTATTGGTGCAAAAATTCATTAACTGGCAAGTGCCATTATTGGCTGCAAAGTAAAATTCTTCCGTCGGCCCCGTGCCATTTACCAATACCGTAAAATTACATACCGGTTGCGAAAAAGTCAGCGTTATGGAAGCATTGGCCGCATTGATCCACCACGCGGGACTCGCTCCGGCGAAGGCATTTGCCCCACAACTATAGGTGAAATTTCCCAATGGATTAACATTCACCACGGCGGGTGTTACCGTTATGTTTTGCGCATTGGTATATGGGTAAGATGCCAACGGAATGGGTAAAGCACCCATATAGTTTCCCAGATCACATTGTGCAAAAGCATTCAAAAAGAAAAGAATGAGAAGGGCTAAAAGCAAAGAGATTTTTTTCATAGGGGTAGTTTTTCCGGGTAGTTTTTGCTGGTCGACAATACAAAATAAGACGGATGTTCGAATTTTATCGTTTAAAATTAATTGAATTTCTGAAAAAGTAAAAATTATTAACGAAAAAGAAGAGCCGAAAAATGGTGTTTCAACATATTATTTTTGCCTGATCGTAGCAGATTTTTCTTGCTTGCAATTTATTTTCAGTATTACAAACAATAGGCGGGTATCTTTCCGTGCACAACGATCAGGTGCGCCCTTTTTTTTGAGCCAATACAAATCGATCATGACCATATATATCCTTTTTTAAAGAATAAGATTGCCAGGTATCATCAAAGAGGCTCAGAACTTGCTCTCCGTATGCTTGATTGATTTCGAAAAAAATATGCCCACCGGGTTTTAAGAACTTTTTCGAGAACGAAAATATGGATCGGTAAAATTGCAGCGGGTCTTGATTGCTAACAAATAATGCATTGTTAGGTTCATGAGCAACAACGCGCGGAGACATTGATGGTATTTCATCAGTAGTGATATACGGTGGGTTACTTATGATAACATCAAATGTGGAGTTGAATGTTAAACAAGGATCGAGGATATCAGCAAGGCCGAAGGTAATTTCTAGGTTTTGTTCAGCAGCATTTTCGCGGGCTATCTGCAATGCATCTGAACTGACGTCAATGCCAAAGAATCGACCTTCCGGAATCAATTTTTTCATCAAAAGCGCGATGCAACCACTGCCGGTTCCCATATCGATGATCGAAGGTTCGAAAATTGCAGATCGCTTGATAGTATCTGCTGCGAGTCTTGCCAGTTCTTCCGTTTCCGGTCGTGGAATCAGCACGTGTTCGTTAACCTTCAACTGCATACCGCCAAACCACTCATATCCCAGAAGGTATTGCAGGGGTTTGTTGTGTTGCAGCCCCTCGACTATTGGCATTAAACGTTCTTCATCGATCACTGTATTTTGGTCGAGAATCAATTCTAATTTGCTTTTTTGGCTGAGATGCTCGAGCACACGGTCGGTGATTGCTCGCCATTCCGATTCGTCAAATATGGTTCGGCATTGATCAAAAAGATATTGTCTGGCTTCAATGAGGTTCATGTTCAGCAAAATAAAACTTTTTTTTTCACTGCGTAAAATGGTTACGCACCCGCAACTTTACTTTGCATCAATCATCAAAGCCTGCAAATTTGAAATGTTACGATAAACGGTCACCGAACAGACGTATGGGGCCGGCAATTTTGTACACATTGAAAACTTATTCACAATTCAAAAAATGAAACGATACAATCATGAATAATAATAAATTTGTTCACGAAAACAACATAAGTAATCACTAAAAAAAAATAACATGGCAAAAGAAAAAGACGTTGCAGTTGACAACGAAAAATTGAAAGCACTGAAACTTACGATGGAAAAAATCGATAAGGATTACGGTAAAGGCTCAATTATGAAATTGGGCGATAAGGAATCTGTTGAAATGGACAGTATTTCCTCAGGTTCATTAGGCATCGACATCGCATTGGGTATTGGTGGCTTTCCAAGAGGAAGAATTGTGGAAATATATGGACCGGAATCGTCCGGTAAAACCACCATTGCCACGCATGCGATCGCAGAAGCCCAAAAGAAAGGCGGTATTTGCGCCTTTATTGATGCCGAACATGCCTTTGATGCAAGTTATGCTAAAAAGCTCGGTGTGGATATTGATAACCTGCTGATTTCGCAACCCGATTATGGCGAACAGGCACTCGAGATCGCCGATCGGCTGATTTCTTCCGGTGCTGTCGATCTGGTGGTCGTGGATTCAGTTGCCGCACTGGTACCGAAAGCAGAGCTTGAAGGAGAAATGGGAGACAGCAAAATGGGCTTACAGGCGAGATTGATGAGTCAGGCATTGCGTAAACTCACCGCAACGATCAACCGTACAGGCTGTTGTATCATCTTCATCAACCAGCTTCGCGATAAAATTGGGGTTATGTTTGGTAGTCCTGAAACTACAACCGGCGGCAATGCATTGAAGTTCTATGCATCAGTCCGGCTCGATATCCGTCGGGTTAGTCAGATAAAGGATGGAGATGTGGCCATTGGTAACCGTGCGCGAGTAAAAGTTGTTAAAAACAAAGTGTCGCCTCCTTTCCGTCAGGCCGAATTCGATATCATTTTTGGTGAAGGCATCAGTAAATCAGGCGAACTCGTCGATTTGGGTACTGATCACGGCGTGATACAAAAAAGTGGATCATGGTATAGTTACGAAAGCAACAAGTTAGGTCAGGGCCGTGATGCGGTGAAGCAATTACTACTCGATAACCCTGAAATGGCGCAGGAAATTGAAAGAAAGATCACTGATAAAATCAACGCGGAAAAAGAAGCCTGATCAGTAACATTGGTTCATCCAACGTCTGTATAAAATAAAGCGTCTTGTCTGTGTTCCGGGAAATTTTATCCTGAGATAATATAATTCTTCTTAATAAATTGTATTATTTTGGCAAAAAAATATATTTTTATACACGATTTTAACTGTTCACCCATGAAAAAATATTGCTACGCATTATTTCTCTGTTTTTTTTGCTTTGGCCAATTCAGCACCTATGCGCAATTAGTCAATTGTGCAGGCTTCGATTCAACGCTTGTATTTGTCCACAATGGCAACCAGATTAAGGCTTACGATCCTGCCCAACCGCTATCTCCCGGTAATCCTTCTGTTTTTCTTACCACCGGTACGCCTATGGGCGGTATAGCCATCAGTTATAACCTGAATGGGGGGGCAGCCTCTCCCACATTTTATACAAATAGTGGTGGTGTTTACCAATGGTGGAATGGTGCAAACTATGTTACTACCGGGCACTCCGTTCCGGTTGTCAATCCGGGGGGTGGTGTAAACTATATCTATAGTATAAATGGTGGCACCGGCGATGTATGGAAATATGATGGTACCGGTCCGGCAACCATGCTGAATAATATCGGCGGTAACACAGGACCTTATGATCTGGCTGTTGACAATCAGGATAATTTTTATCATTTAATCGCCTCTACTTCTCCCGGCAAAATTGAGAAGTATAATCCGGCAGGTGTATTGATCGACAGTTTTATCGTAAATGGCAATCCCATACAAACCGCTGGTGGCGGATTTGCGATGATTGGTGATTGGGTTTTCGCTGTTTTCAATACTAACCCTAGCTTTTACAGTGGCCAGATTATTTCCGGAGTTGTTAATCTGCAACCGGTCGGCAATATGTCGGCTAGTGACTTGGCAACATGCCCCAGCAAGCCGGCAAAAAGTTTGGCGATCGCTGACTTTTCAATCAGCAAGTATACCATCTGTGCTGGCGAATGTGTGACATTTACTGATTTATCATTAAACAATCCCACAACCTGGGATTGGACCTTTCCCGGTGGTGTTCCGGGTACCGCAACCGGACAAAATCCAGGTACCGTGTGTTTTAATACACCGGGATCATACGATATTAAATTGCTGATCAATTATCCGGGGGGAATCGATTCTACCACCAGAACATTAATTGTGTTGCCGGTACCGGTTGCTACCATAGCCGGCGATTTGGATATTTGCACGGGAGAGAGTACAACCCTTACTGCAAATCCTGCTGGCATGACTTATACTTGGGATAATGCCGATACGAATCAACTAATAACGGTGACACCTGTTACTACCACGCCTTATACCGTAATTGTGCATCAAGGTATTTGTTCCGATACGGCAACAGCTATTGTACAGGTATACCCTGTTCCGGTGGCGTCTATCAGTGGCGATACTT
>CAZFKA010000183.1:0-6329 GCA_964519155.1 uncultured Bifidobacterium sp.
CCCATAGGCGCTTTCAGTTGTTTGAATACATCCATATACTCAAACATTTCGTCACTTTTATTGTTGACCAAATCACCTGTAAAAAAGATCACATCAGCTTGCTGTGCATTGATGAGGTCAATTCCTTTTTGCACAGCGACCTTATTGGTAAAACTTCCTGAATGGATATCGGATATATGAATGACCTTCAATCCGCGAAACGCAGCCGGCAATTTTGCAAAACTGAGTTTAATTTTGCGTACTGCATATCGATAGCGATTACTCATACCATACAACATGGTACCGAGTAATGTGCCTCCTGCCAGCAATGCGACTGAATTGATGAATTGTGAGCGGCTCATGCCTTTCTGTATAACTTGCGGTGTTGCGGGATGTCCATAAATCAAAGCGATAATGTGAAACACCACCCGGCGAAGATCATCAATCATTAAAAAGACAGTAATGATCAGTTTAGTCAACAAAATGCCCATTGCAAAACTGATCATGAAATTGCGGAGTACTTTACTCATTTCAGCCGTCCGTAATACGGGAAACATAAAAAACAGGGCCAGCCACAAAAGTGTCACCACCGCATACACGACATAAATAATGGTTTTTACATTTGGCCGTAGTGATCGACTGGCATACTTTACCGCTGAAAAGGTATAGTATTCAACAAGCACAAATGCAATTAAAAAAATCAAGAGCCCCAATCCTTGTAGTCTGCGCATACGTAGAATAATTAATAAAGGATAAAGCCTTTGATTTGTTGTACAATAGCATCACGGGTATGCGCATGTCTGAACTGCCCGTTTTCCATTTCACCACTGATACCTGATAACGGAAGCTTATCATGAAAGACATTCATTTTGATATAATGGCACATATTGGTCATGATATCCAAGCCCCGGAGATTGCCGGCGCGACCATTGGCCACACCCACCAGCATTACTTTTTTGTAATTGAAACATTGCTTCACGTCACACAGGTCGATCATCAGTTTGAAGATTCCCGGAAAACTGCCATTGTATTCAGGCATCACAAAAATAAATTTCTGCGAGGGGATAAGAATGTCTCGTTCTATTGTCTCAAACTTTTCATTTCTGAAAATAGAGTCGATATCTTCTAAAGATAAAAGTGTGGAATCGATTCCTTCGTCGGAAAAAAAGTGTTGGTACTGTTTCGAAACCTTAAGGGTATTGCTTCCTGGCCGATTGGTGGCCGAGATAATTGTATACATGAGTGTGCAAAAGTAAGCTCGTGGGTGTATATTAAACATAGCTTTTGCAATAGTTTAATAATTAAATTCTATAAAAGGTATTGGAGAACCGGCGAACGGTAAAAATCTTTTTTCACCAATATTTTAATGAATGCGTGAAACCAGAATTGCTTCCACACCTTTGATATACCGCGGACCTATATGATCGTCGGCTGCCGACACAATCAAAATACTTTCAGGTAATTCCGTTGCATTTTTTCCGTCTCTTCCTGTAACGACATACAGGGAATGGCCTACAGGGGAGTTGAATATTTCATTGTACGAAAACACCACTTTGTAATTGTCTGAAGCGATAAGGGTAAAATAAAATTCATTGAGTTCGCGGGGTTTGTCGATTGGATATTCAAGTTGCTTGAGCAGATCTTTTAACAAAAAGCCTTGCAACGAACGCACACTGTCCTTGACTTCGCCCTGGTGATTTCGGATAATGAAAGGGGGTAATTCAATCGATTGGAAATTTGCAGCATCAGCAAGATTGAATTCCAGATCCTGGCGTATTTTTCCGGTCACCACCATTTGTACGGTCGGGGCAATGCTGCGTTGTGCATGACTGTCAAATACAGCTATACACAACACACAAAAAAGTATAAAGAAATGTTTCATATTATTTTTTCAGTTCAATAATGTCAAGATCACGAACCCGGTCATGGTCAATCGTTAGGCGTACCAATGTCGACACTTTATGCCACCCCTGTTTGCCACAGGCGCCCGGATTGATATGTAAGAGGTTAAAATGCGGGTCAGGCAATACTTTCAGGATATGCGAATGACCGCAGATAAAAAGATGTGGACGGTATTGTTCGATCAGTTTTTTCGACTCGGGATTGTAACGCGGAGGATAGCCGCCGATATGCATCATCAATACCGGAACCGATTCAATGGTGAATGACTGCCATGCAGGGTAACGAATCCGCAGCTCGTGGCCGTCAATATTGCCGGTAACAAATCGAAGGGGTTTGAATTGTTCGAGTTGATCGGCAACGTGGGTATCGCCGATATCTCCGGCATGCCATATTTCGTCAACATCGTTGAAATGATCGAATACCTGTGGCGGCAAATAAGCATGCGTATCAGATAATAGCCCGATCTTTACCATTGTATAGCGCTCAAACTAAGGTCAATAAATGATATTTAGTTTTCCCTTTTTGAATGAGTAGATATTTGTCGTTGAGGAGGTCGTTTACACTCAGCGTATAATCGATGTCGGCAATCTTGATTTTATTGATCCGCACACCGCCGCTTTGCGTCATTTTTCGCGCTTCGCCTTTCGAAGGAAAAATACCACTTTCGGCCAGCAATTGCACAATATTGATACCGCCGACAAATTGCGCCCGGTCGAAACGAAACGTGGGAACACCATCCATTACTTCCAACAAGGAATCTTCGGGTAGGGTTTTGAGTAATTCAGCCGTATGTTCACCAAACAAAATATCGCTGGCTTGTACAGCAAATTCATAATCCTGCTGTCCATGCACCATCACGGTAATTTCACGAGCGAGCCGTTTTTGTAAGTTTCTGAGATGTTCGGCTTCCCGGTGACCGGCAATAATTTCATTGATCTCGTTTTGGGATAAAAAAGTAAAAATGCGAATATATCGTTCGGCATCGTCATCTTTCGCATTCAGCCAAAACTGGTAAAATTTATAGGGCGAGGTTTTATGGCGATCCACCCAAACATTTCCTGACTCTGATTTCCCAAACTTCGATCCATCCGATTTTTTGAGCAGGGGAGCCGTTAGTGCAAAAACTTCATTGCCTGATTTTTTTCTTATGAGTTCTGTTCCCGTTACAATATTTCCCCACTGATCTGAACCACCCATCTGCAGTTTTACATTGCGGGTTTGATTTAAATGATAAAAGTCGAAGCCTTGCACCAACTGATAGGAAAACTCAGTAAACGACATACCGTTTTCAAGACGATTTTGCACGGAGTCTTTGCTCATCATATAGTTGACGGTAATGTACTTACCAACATCCCGGATAAAATCAAGAAAAGAAATGTTTTTAAACCAATCGTAGTTGTTGACGATCTCTGCACAATTTTCTTTAGTCGGATCGAAATCTAAAAACTTTTCGAGTTGTTTTTGTTGCGCTGCGATATTATGCGCGATTGTTTCAAGGGGCAACATATTGCGTTCGCTCGACTTCCCTGACGGGTCGCCAACCATACCGGTCGCACCTCCGACCAATACTATAGGCTTATGTCCGGCTTTTTGCAAATGCATAAGTAAAATCAGCGGCACCAGATTGCCCACATGCAGCGAATCGGCAGTGGGATCGAAACCGATATATCCGCAAGTCATTTCTTTCAACAATTGCTCCTCAGTACCCGGTATCATATCTTGCAATAAACCCCGCCATTTCAGCTCTTCAATCAGATTTTTCATTGATGGTTTTTGTTCGTTTGTAAGGCTGCAAATTTGGTGATAAATTATTTCATTATTTGTAATTCGGTACTTTATTTTGAGTATTTTTGTAAGATACACACAATATTCAGTAGTGGTCTTCGTTAAATAGCGTATAAAATAGAACAAATTTTATGTTAAAAAAGTATTTCTTGTTTGGAATGGCGATGAGTGGATTTTTGCTGACCCAGGCACAACAACGAAAATATGTCAACGAATTTCTTAACCTTGGTGTCGGCGCAAGAGGGATGGGGATGTCGGGTGCGCAGGTGGCTAGTGTGGATGACGTCACCGCTGCCTTTTGGAATCCGGCCGGTTTAAAGCATATTCAAACGGATTTTCAACTGGGTTTGATGCACTCAGAATATTTCAGCAGTATTGCGAAATACGACTATCTCGGCGCTGCATTTCCGATGAAAAATAAAAAAGGTGTTTTAGGGGTGTCGCTCATCCGTTTTGCCATCGATGATATTCCATACACCCTCAACCTGATACAACCCGATGGGACGGTTGATTATTCGAAGATCAAAGCGATTTCTGCATCCGACTATGCCGGTTTGATCTCTTATGCGCAAAAGCTCAACATCAAAAAATTCGCCGATCGTGAAGATGTTGATATCAATATCGGCGGTAATTTAAAAATCATCCACCGCAATGTAGGATCTATGGCAAATGCCTGGGGTGGAGGCATCGATCTGGGATTGCAGGCCAGGGTAGGCAAATGGCGCCTGGGTGCTGCGTTCAAAGATATCACGACAACGTATACTTTGTGGTCGTTTAGTTTTACCGACAAGGAAAAGCAAGTGTTGGCACAAACCGGAAATGAAATCGTATCAAAAAGTACCGAAGTCAATACCCCACGCATAATTTTAGGTGGCGGACGTAATTTTAAAATCGATAAAAAGATCAATCTGTTGGCTGAAGCCAATCTGGATATCACCTCTGATGGTAAGCGGTACGGTAACCTCATTAATGTAAAGCCTTTTAGTATCGATCCGCGTATCGGAATGGAGATGGGCTATAACAATGTTTTCTTTTTGCGTGGTGGTCTGGGAAATTTTCAGCGGGTGCTGAACGACAACGATACGACCAATACAAAAAAGCGCACGATGTTTCAACCGACTTTTGGTGTGGGTTTGAAAATGAAAAGCCTGATGATCGATTATTCCTTTTCAAGTTTGAATTTACAGGGTAGTCCCTTATATAGTCATTTTATTTCCCTGAAACTGAACATCAATGCCAAAGGAAGTTCTTTTGGCATCGCCAATACCGATGTAGATGAGAAGGCCAAAAAAATCAACAAAGAACTCAATGATAAAAAATAGTTTTATGGTAAAATTTTTCCGCATCGTTTCCTTGATGCTGCTTGTCGTTTTGGGTCGGCAATTGTCTGCCCAGAATTTCGGAAACGAATGGATCAATTATTCTCAGTCCTATTACAAGTGTAAAGTGTATACCGACAGTATGTATCGCATTCCCATTGCTTCGCTGTATGCTTTGGGTATGCCAAATTCTGTATTGGGCGAAAATTTACAATTGTTTCGCGATGGACAGGAAGTAGCCATTTTTGTCAGCAATTCAGGTGCACTTTCCGGCGCCGACTATATTGAATTTTATGGAACCAAAGCTGACGGCAAGGTAGACATTCCACTTTACAAAGATCCCAACTGGCAATTGACCCCCAAGCAAAATTCCATTTCCGATACCGCTTATTATTTTGTGACGTTTAATAACCAGAACAACAACAAGCGTTATACACAACTCAACAATAATCTGAATAATCCGCCTTTGAAAGAAACCTATTTCTGGGACAAATTTTATAAACAGTATCGCGAAGCATTTAATGGGGGGCCGTCATATATAGGGCAATTTGCGAACCCTGTGCTGTACCAGTTTTCTTCACAATTCGAATTCGGTGAAGGATTCAGTAAGAAGTTTACCGTCAATAAGGATTCGGTGACTTTCACATGTCTCTTCCCCTACACAGTTGCCGGTGGCCCGTTTGCGACGTTCAATACAACCGTAGTCGGCAATTCTTACCTCACCGACCACTGGATCAAAGTTTACGCCAATGGAAATGAGGTGGCCGACGAACATTATGACGCGTTCGATTTTGTGCGTATTTCCAATTCTTTTCCGATGTCTTATCTGACTGCGCAAAATAAAGTAACCTTCAGGTATACGCCGCTTGCGGCCGGCAATTATCCCGATCGTTATGGCATTGCTTCTCTGGAATTCCGTTATCCGCGTTTGTTCAATTTTAATAATTCCAGTTCGTTTTATTTCGAACTTAATCCCAAGCCCAGTGATTATTATCTCGAAATCACCAATTTTAATAACGGGAATCAGCCCCCACGTTTATACGACCTAACAGACAATAAATATATCGTCGGTGATATCGGCACTCCGGGCATGATCCGTTTTTTGATCCCGGCGTCAAACGTCGTAAAATCACTGTTGCTGCAAAGTACCGCTACGCCGAACTATGCTGCTGTAACTGGTTTGCAAGCGGTTACGTTTCGAAATTTTTCACAGCCTGCCAATCAGGGTGATTACATAATTTTGAGTCATAAAGCCTATATGGATGACGGCACAGGTCATAATTATCTCGACGACTACAGAGCTTACCGAAGTTCCCTGAATGGCGGGCAATATCAGGCTATGGT
>CAZFKA010000184.1:0-6328 GCA_964519155.1 uncultured Bifidobacterium sp.
GCGCTAATCCGATGGATCTGAAACGAGGTATCGACAAAGCCGTAACAGCCATTGTGGCTGACCTGCACAACCAATCGCAGAAAGTAGGTAACGACAATAAAAAAATTGAACAAGTTGCCACTATCTCAGCCAACAATGATAACAATATTGGTAAACTGATTGCGCAGGCTATGGCTAAAGTGGGCAAAGAAGGTGTGATCACGGTAGAAGAAGCAAAAGGTACCGAAACCACTGTTGATGTGGTAGAAGGTATGCAATTCGACCGGGGTTATCTGTCACCTTATTTCGTGACCAACAGCGAAAAAATGATCGCAGAGTTAAGTAATCCTATGATCTTGATCTACGATAAAAAAATATCGACCATGAAAGATATTTTACATATCCTGGAAAAAGTAGCACAATCAGGTCGTCCCTTAGTGATCATTTCTGAAGACCTTGAAGGCGAAGCACTGGCAACGCTCGTGGTGAATAAACTGCGTGGTACGATTAAGGTAGCGGCTGTAAAAGCACCCGGCTTTGGCGACAGAAGAAAAGAAATGCTTGAAGATATTGCAAAATTGACCGGTGGCGTGGTGATCAGTGAAGAACAAGGATTCAAACTTGAAAATGCTGACCTGACTTATCTCGGCTCATGCGAAAGCATCTCGATCGATAAAGACAATACCACTATCGTAGGTGGTAAAGGCAAGAAGACAGATATTCAGGCACGCGTAAACCAGATCAAAGCGCAATTGGAAGCCTCGACCAGCGATTACGATAAAGAAAAATTACAGGAACGTCTGGCGAAACTGGCCGGTGGTGTAGCCGTTCTCTATGTGGGTGCTGCCACAGAAGTGGAAATGAAAGAGAAGAAAGACCGTGTTGACGATGCCTTACATGCAACCCGTGCGGCGGTAGAAGAAGGAATTGTACCGGGTGGTGGTACGGCCTTTATCCGTGCAATTGAAAGTATTGCGAAACTGAAAGGAGTGAACGAAGACGAAACAACCGGAATCAACATCGTACGTCGTGCGCTTGAAGAACCCATCCGTCAGATCGTGGCAAACTGCGGTCTCGAAGGATCGATCATCATCCAAAAAGTACGGGAAGGTAAAAACGATTATGGGTTCAATGCCCGCACCGAAGTATACGAAAATCTGTACAAAGCCGGGGTAATTGATCCAACAAAAGTAACACGTGTTGCCCTCGAAAATGCAGCATCAATTGCCGGGATGTTGTTGACAACCGAATGTGTGATTGCCGACAAACCTGAACCTAAAACCGCTGCTCCGGCTATGCCGCATGGTGGGGGTATGGGAATGGACTACTAAAAACATAAAACATCCGTTGCTGAGTTGTATGCGCGATGTTTCGATACACAGAAAGATTGTAGACAGGCGAAAGATTGACAGACCAAGAAAAGAAAAACCGTTTCGAAAGAAGCGGTTTTTTTTATGTCGAAACGGTAAAAAATAAAGTAAAGTCTTTTTCCCCTTTCAACAGGTGTTGCCATTGTTCGGATATCGGCCTGCGCGGGTGAAGCTGAAGAAGATCAATGTGTTTCGTCTACAGAATAAAGTATGCGGAAGGCATTGGCGATAGCCTGATGCGCAATCGTAGCATGATTTTCGTCAGGCAGATAATCGAAATAAAGTTGAAGTCGGTCACCCCAGGTGTTCTGCAAATCGCGAAACAAGAGACGGGCATCTTTTTTCATCAGATGAGGATATTTTCCCGGGCTATACCCTTCATCACCCACACCGATATACACACGGCGTATGATTGTATCGCCCCTCATTTCTTCTGAACTTGCTATACGGTCGAGTAACGAGCCATCGTTCCACCACAAACTCGGACTAATAATTATATAATGACTAAACATCTGTGGATGCGTCAACAGGATTTCGGTGGCCAATAAACCACCCAGCGATTGTCCGATAAGGGTTTTTTGTGCCGTACTGCGATATTGTTTTGCGATCAAAGGTTGCAATTCTGATTCAACAAAGCGGATAAAATTTGCTGAGCCACCGGTTTGCGGAAATTGTGCCTTGTCCTCTTCGATATTTGTTGGAAAGGTAAAATCGCGTTTGCGATCCGTGTTTGCAATACCCACCACAATTGATTTGGGCACTCGGTTGATCCATTCAAAATTATTGAATTGCACCAACCCGGTCACATGGATGAAATCTTCATCAGCGCCACCATCCAACAGATAAATGACTGGATAATGTGTTGTATCTTGTTCATTGTATCCTTCGGGCAACCAGATATTGAGTATGCGGTTTTCCTGTAAAATGGCTGAATATATTTCAAGCTGTCGACCCAGTAGAAAGGGTTGATCCCTTATCATTTTTTGCGCAACACTATGTTTAGCGAGACAAACGCAAAGAATACAAAAAAGAAATGATCGCATGATCAGGATCGTTTAAAGAAGACCTTCGAGGGCTATTTTAATTCTTGACACGGCTTCTTTCAGCTTGTCGAGACCGGTAGCATAAGATATGCGGATACAGTGCGGATCGCCAAAAGCATCGCCGGTCACACAACTGACTCCCGCCGTATTGAGCAGATACATACACAGATCTTCTGCCGTCTCTATATTTTGCTTACCCAAAAATGCTCGCACATCCGGAAAAACGTAAAAGGCTCCAGGGGGTTCATTCACTTTTAATCCATTGATCTGTCGTAAACCCTGTACCAGAAAATCGCGTCGTTCGCGGAAAGCTTCACACATCATTTCGGTGGGATGCATATCTCCATTTAATGCAGCAATAGCTGCTCGTTGGGTAATGGCATTGGGGCCGGAGGTCGTTTGGCTTTGTATTTTTTCACAAGCGGTAATCAGTGCACTATCGGCGGCCATATAACCCAATCGCCAGCCCGTCATCGCAAAGGCCTTTGACAAACCATTGATCACCACCACACGATTTTTTAATTCAGCAAACTGAGCAATGCTTTCATGTTTTCCTGAGAAATTGATATGTTCATAAATTTCATCCGAAATAATAAAAATACGGGGATAACGCAGAAATACATCTTTGAGCGCCGACAATTCTTCGCGGCTGTAAATTGAACCTGTAGGATTGCAGGGAGAAGAAAAAATAAACAACGTTGTACGCTCGCCGATCGCTGATTCGAGTTGTGTTGGTGTGATCTTAAAATCATTATCGAAGCTCCCAGGCAGTTGCTTCACTTTTCCGCCGGCAAGTTTTACAATATCGGCATAGGTCACCCAAAACGGCGAAGGGATGATTACCTCATCACCCTCATCCACGATGCTCATGACGGCGTTGTAAATACATTGTTTGGCACCTGTACTCACCATCACCTCATCCGTTTTGTATTGCAAGTTGTTTTCACGCAAAAATTTATCGGCGATCGCCTGCCGGAGATCGGGGAATCCGGCCACCGGTGGATATTTCGTATATCCTTCCTCCATGGCTTTGATGGCTGCGTTAACAATATGCGCGGGGGTACTAAAGTCAGGTTCTCCGAGGCTGAGGTCTATGATGTCTTTGCCCTCTGCTTTAAGCTGGCGGCTGAGCTTGGCCATACGGATCGTTTGCGGTTCTTCAATGAGTTGAAGTCGGCTGGCTAATTTCATAGGGAACAAAGGTATATTGATTTTTTTAAAATTTAGTTCGGATTTGCGGGGTGATGTTGATCATACGGTATTTGCCAGTTAATTTACAAACTCGCCAGTAGGATCTGCAGACAACCAATGATAAAGCCTAATACAGCACCGATGATCTCAACAAAACGAAATTCTTTACTCATGATCGACACCAGGATCTGCTCGAGCTTGTCGCTGCTGAACCCGGCCACTTTTTCCGTAACGATTTTTTCTACATCCAATTCATTTTTCAGTCCGTCGGTCATTTTGGTGATCAATTCAGGAAAGAGGATCTCAATTTCTTTGACCATGCCTTTCTTGATACCATTGAGTGAATCTTCCTTGATAAACATCGATAAGAGCGGAATCTCTTCTTTCAGTTTGACTTTAATAAATCCATCAATCTTCTCTTCTACAAAAGGAAGTATCTTATTCACAGTTTCCGGTTCATGCAGTTTTTGAGAGAGATCGTTGAAGGAGATTAGTTCATTGGCAACCAATACACCTAATTTTTCAGCAAATTGCTTTTGTCTTTTTGGAAAAATCCCTTGTACACTAATCCCCAATATATTGAGCGGCAAACGCGGATGAAACAGCATTTTGATCGCGAGCCAATTGGTAAACCATCCGATAAAGGCAGAGATAAAAGGAAGGAAGTAGAGCATTAACTTTTATTCATTAAAAAATTTTGAAAATACGGAGATTTGCATGTGGCCGTCAGCCCACCAGGTTCTGTTGGCTATTCCACTTCCGTTTTGATGTATTCATGTTCCTGCATGGCAATATATTTTCTTTCATTCAAAATATATTTGTTGCCTTTTGCGAGGAAATGCACCACGAGGTTCTCAATCGAGATCGGGCTGCCATCGGCAAGATCAGCGATATTGGAATGGCGGATATTGTGTCCGTCGATAATCACGATCATACCTGAACCTATGGCTTCTAAATAATTTCCATCGAGAATCAGGAGACCGGTATCTTCACCCAGACCAATACCGATGCATTGCGGGTTACTGGCTACTGCTTGAGCCAGCCGACCAAATCGACCCCTTTTGTCGAAATGCGAATCGAAGATCACATCACGCATAAAAGCGAGGCCTGTAGTGACTTTTACCGCACCTTTGAGATGGGCGTTGGCTGCGTTGCCTTCATAGATCATGGTATTGCTCATAGCCATAGCCCCTGCGCTGGTTCCGGCAATGAGAAAACCTTCTTCATAAAAATACCGGCTTTGAAGAATATGATAGAGTTCAGTACCACCAAAGGTCGCGGTAAGCCGCATCTGGTTGCCACCGGTAATCATCACGGCATCTGCCTGCCGTATTCGTTCAACATTTTCAGGGTTTTGTGCATCTTCGCGATTGCGGATATTCAACACATTTACATGGTTGCACGAAAGTTTAGCGAAAGCGTCAAGATAATTTTCGCCCACTTCTACCGGAATCATTGAAGCAGTAGTGATGACTTCAATCTTACTGTCCTGTTTATTTTTTGTTTCATTGACGATCCGCCTCAAAATTCCCTGCTCAAAAAAATTCAGATTGTTCCTTTGTATAAATCCCTGTTCAAGATCGGTGCCTTTGTCTTCTGCCCCGCCTACAGGAATCAGTTTGCCTTTAGGTGTGATCATATCTTTATAGAATGTGCAAATATAAAGGCTGTGACACGATTATATACTAAAAAAGGGGCTAAGTGCATAAAGTGTGTACATTATGCTTCTGTCAAGATTTTGTTCCAACGCAAATTAAGCTTTTCAAATGCAAGGGTAAACGAATTATCAAATCAACGATTCATACAATTTCTCATATTGCGGTATGATATTATCAATATTGAAACGACGCGCCTGTTGGAGGGCATTTTGTTTGAAACGGGCAAGTTTTTCATCGTCTGTCAACAATTCAATACTGTATTTCGCCATGGCCTCTACATCGCCGACATCGGTTAGAAAGCCCGTTTCGCCATGAATATTGATTTCGGGCAAACCGCCGGCATTACTTGACAGTACAGGTACCTGGCAACCCATGGCTTCGAGTGCGGCCAATCCAAAACTTTCGTAGGCACTGGGCAACAGAAACAGATCAGTGATCGACAGGATCTCCTCCATTTTATCTTGTTTACCTAAAAAACGGATATCGTCGCAGGTGCCCAACTCACGGCAAAGTGCCTCCATTACAGGTCGCTCAGGTCCATCGCCAATCATCAACAATTTGCAGGGGATCTGTCGGCGAACTTTTTCAAAGGTATAGATCACGTCCTCAGCTCGTTTTACCTTTCTGAAGTTAGAAACATGCACCATGATCTTTTCACCATTGGGTGCAAGCATTTTTCTGAAGTGGTCTTTGTTGCTATGCGAGAATCGTTTGATATCCACAAAATTCGGGATCACGTGAATGTCTTTCACAATATCAAAATACTGCAGCGTTTCGGCACGTAGATTTTCCGAAACAGCTGTAATGGCGTCTGACTCATTGATGGAGAAGGTCACTACAGATTCGTACATTTTATCTTTTCCCACAAGGGTAATATCCGTGCCGTGCAGGGTGGTGATATAGGGAATGTTTTTGCCGTTTTTCTTCAGGATCTGTTTCGCCAAATAGGCTGAGGAAGCATGTGGAATCGCATAGTGAACATGCAAGAGATCGAGGCCGGTATTGGTGATCACATCCACCAAAGTTGATGACAAGGCCGATTCATAGGGTGGAAAATCGAACAGAGGGTAAGTGGGAACCGTTACTT
>CAZFKA010000185.1:0-6311 GCA_964519155.1 uncultured Bifidobacterium sp.
CGACCCTCTGATTATGAGTCAGATGCTCTAACCAACTGAGCTATAGGTCCAAAGCAGTTTGTAAAATAAACTACTTAATAATGTCAAATTATTTCTTCGATGTAACCAAAAGAAAATACTTTTCGTCAGGTGCGCAAAAGTAGGAAAAAAATTGTTTTTTTGACGAATATTCTCAATTAAATGGAAGGAATTAAAAATATTATTTTTGACCTGGGTGGTGTTATCCTCAATATCGATTATGATAGACCGATTAAAGCATTTCAAGCACTCGGAATAATCGATTTCAACGACATGTATTCGAAAATGCAACAAAGCGATCTCTTCGATCGTTTCGAAACAGGTAGTATCACCGGTCGTGCATTTATTTCTGCCTTGCAACAACTCAGTCCCAAACCGCTACAGGAATCATCCATTATAGACGCTTGGAATGCCATCCTGCTCGACTTTCCACTTCGCCGTTTACAGATCCTGCAACAACTGCAACTGCATTACAATACATTCTTGTTGAGCAATACCAACGAAATACATGAACAGGCTTTTAATAGGCTGCTTGCACAAACTACCGGTGACCCTACCCTTGCCGTATTTTTCGATAAGATCTATCTCTCTCATCGTATTGGTTTGCGCAAACCGGATCCTCGTGCCTTTGAGCTCATTCTGCAGGAAAATAAACTCAAGGCTGAAGAAACATTATTCATCGACGATAGTATTCAACACATTGAAACTGCTGCTGTGTTGGGTATTCGCACAATTCATATGGCAGCAGGAATGACCATGGAAAAAGATATTTTCAAACAAAAAAGCAGTCTGTAATAAGGAGGTTTATCTGATTTCCTCATAATCAATATATTCCCCCGCGATAGGTTTTTCGCGGTTTTGCGGACGATCGTTGCGTTCAGGTGCCTTTATTTTTTCTTTCTTATCAAAAACCGGGTCGAGTACTACCTTGAATATCTTCATCAGCACATAAAAAATGAACGTATAAAAAATGAATTTGATCATGTCGCAAGCATTTGGTGGTCAAAGATACGAATTGCTGCGCAAGCAAAACAGCAGGGCTGCTAAAGATATGCTAATGCGCAAATGAACGATCAAAATCTCCTTTGATGCGCTCAATAGGCGGATTGAAATACCCGAAGCGTACTTGTGGAAACTCTTCACGAATGATTTGCAAAGTTTGTGCAATGCCGTAACGTTCTCCGGTATCCGTTACCCCCAAATGACCGAGATACCAATCCGGATCAATATTGAAGTTTCGCCATTGTATCATGTTCAGTCCCGTAAATTGTATCGCTTTGAGTAAAGCATCAACTTCTTCCACACTATCAGTTAGCCCCGGGAAAACAAAATAATTGATTGATGCCCAGCCCCCGGCATCGGTCACCGCTTTTAATGATTCGAGTAGATCGCTGTGCTCATAATTATTGGGCCGATAATAAGGGTTATAATAAGCAGGGCGAAATGAATTCAAGCTCACGCGGATACTGTTTAAACCCACTTCCATGAGTTTTTTTACCGCTTGGGGATTGCTTCCATTGGTATTGATATTGATACTGCCTTTCCGGGTATGCTTCCTGATTTCGATAATACTGTCACGTATGGTTTCCCACATCAGCAAGGGTTCGCCCTCACAGCCTTGCCCCCAGCTAATAATGGGATAAGGAGCAGTTTCGAGATGAGGCACTGTATATTCAACAATTTCCTGTACGGTCGGCTTGAAGGTTAGACGGTCGTGCGAGGAAACAATCTGTTCATCTTCAGGTTGAAAGGAAATACAACCCAGACAATTGGCATTACAGGCTGGCGAGGAGGGAATAGGACATTCCCAGCGACCGAGAAAAAAATTGCGCGCAGCAGGGCAATGATAGGTATTGCAACAAGTGTCGGCAAGATGTTTTACTAAGCGATTTTGTGGATAGGCAGACGTCAGTTTTTCCACACCCGATTGAATCAGTTGATCATCGTATCCACTTTTTTCCTGACGGATATCTTGTTCGATACGTGTGGCGGTCACATAAAATCGATCGTTGTACCAGGCAGCGGCCGTATAGCAAAACAAGGGAAGCACCGGCGCATCTTTTTCTGTTTCGTAGGCAGCAAAATAAAAGCCTGTATACGCTGGAGGAATGAAAGCCGCCACTGCCCAACCTTTGTCGCAAAGCCTGAGTTGCCCACTGAGCACATCCATACCAATACCCCTTCGACCGGGTAATTCATATAAATTACCTCCGTCCGGTAAAGGGATCCAACTGTCAGGTTCCACGGTAACAGCATCCCACCCGGTGCGACCAAGGGCGTAAAGCGAAGTATCTTCAAAAATATTTCCTTGTCCGTCGGAATAAAGCAGGTATGGTGATTGGGATAATGACATGGGGCAAAGGTAAAGATTTATTTAGCGCCTCCACTTTTATACCGTTCACAAAATAGCAAAAACGCATCAAATTCTTCTGCCGTAAGGCTGTTGAAAATCGGATATTGCCAAATCTTTTCTGAGGTCGTTTCAACGGTCAGGTAGCGATCGCGTACCACAATATTTCGTACTTCTTGCCACGAAGCCTTTTTATCGTGCGTAGGCAATGCTATTGTGATACCGGCTGCAGTGATGTCGATATACTGATGGCTAAACAAACGGCTTTCGAGATACAATACATAGACAAGCAACAAGGCTACAACGCCAAACAAGATTGCCGGAAATACCTGATCATGCTTCAAATACCCCATACTGCCCATCAATAAAATTCCGGCTTCCAGTATCCTGAAAATTCGGTTATTGTTAATGTCCGTGATCAAGTTCTTTTTAAATATAGCGAGAAACAAAACCAAAAGTGCCGGTGGAATGATGGCGATAATCGTGATCCATTGGACCTTCTCTTGCGAAAAAAATGTCAGCGAATATATCAACATCATAATACCGGCCATAATGTGTAGCGCTCGGCACTGATGCATGCGTTTGTGCAGATTGGTATGCTCAATACGAAAATAAAAATGCTCAGGCATTCTCATTCGATTTCATAAACAAGTTGCACATCCTGTACAAAATTCTTGCACCGACACTGGCATCGATCGCATCGAGTGAATCCTCTCCACAACTGACCTCATTTAAATCGAATGCAATAATACGTCGGCCGCTTTCCACTATTTTTTTGAACAGATATTGAATTTGCTCCGCTTCAAAACCACCCTGTACAGGTGTTCCGGTATTTTTACATAATTTGGGATCAAGCCCATCGATGTCAAAACTGATGTAAACTTTCTCAGGCAATTCACTGATAATATCGTCACAGATCATTTTCCAGGTATCACCTTCGTACTGTCTCGCTTTGAGATGATTGTCAAAAAAAGTTTTCACACGGGTATTCTCTTTTTGGATCAGCTCGTATTCCTCATCACAAAAATCCCTAACGCCCACCTGCACCAATTTGCACATTTCAGGTATTTCCTTCAATACATTATACATGATAGATGCATGAGAATAAACAAAGCCTTCATACGCTTCCCGTAAATCCGCATGGGCATCGATCTGTAGTATTCCAAATTCGCCAAACTTTTTTGCAACTGCTTTCATAAAGCCTAAGGGCGTGCTGTGGTCGCCTCCGATCAGCGCTACCAGTTTGCCCTTATCGAAATACGATGTGGCTTCGTTACAGATCATCTCATTGAGTTCCACACAGCCTTGATTGATTTCGTTCAGCTTTTTTTGCAACTGACTATTATCACAGGTCGAACCCCCATCACTCAAATTGGAAATGATGAGTTCGGCACAATGCCTCAGATAATCATTTTTTTTGATGATATACTTGTTTAACTCAGGCATAAAATAGCCTTCACGCCAATAGTCAGGTGCATCAAGGTCGAATAAATCGATCTGGTACGAAGCCTCAAGTATCTTTTCAGGACCACGGGCCGTACCGTTTCGGTAAGATACGGTTACTTCCCAGGGTATGGGCATCAGAATCAGTTTTGCGTTGTCTTCATTGGTTGGTAATCCGAATATATTATTAGCAGCTAACCCTACGGAATTGGTATCGAAATTGGAAATAGCCATGGGTAAAAAAAATTTACGAAGTGCAAATTTACAACGTCAAAAAATGCCAACGTTTATTTGTTGATCTTTTTTGTTATAGAAATGGTATTACACGACTCACCGGAAGACCCATCACATTGTAAAAACACCCCTCAATACGCCTGATAGCCACCGCGCCTATCCATTCCTGTATTGCATACGCACCAGCCTTATCGTAGGGTTTATAGTGGTCAACATAATGCGCAATCTGCGCTGGACTCAGTGAATTAAAACTGACCAGGGTTTCGTCTGCAAAACTATGTTCAATCTGCTCATGCCGTATCACCACACCGGTAATCACCCGATGGGTTTGCCCTGACAGCCGCGACAAAATTTCAACGGCATCTTCCCGATCAAGGGGTTTGCCAATAATATCGTTTCCTAACACCACAATCGTATCTGCTGCGATGATTTTTCTACCGGGATACAACGCATCAACAGCTTTGGCTTTTTGCTGCGCAATATAAACCGGCACCTCAGTTACAGGCATTTCGGGCGGAAAAGATTCATCGGTATCTGCAGCAATAACGTCAAAATCGATCTCAGCCATTTCCAACAATTGTTTACGTCTGGGCGATTGAGAAGCGAGAATAATTTTCTTTTGTTCCATTAGTGAGTTGATATTAAAGTCATGGATAAAATACCCAGCAGGGTCACCAGTTTAATATAGGTACTGAGCCGATGAAAGTCAACTGACGTGATCGCTTTACGGGTTTGAAAAAATATATACCCCACAGGTGCAAATACGGCTATTGCGAGATAAAAAACAAGCCCCGTGTTGAAACGGTAAAAGTATATACAAGTGATCAACAAGAGGATCAGTAAGAGCCCAAACAAACAATAGACAATGGTTTTGGCCGTATCGATTCCCCAAACGAGTGGAATGGTTTCGCAATGTTGGGCCGTATCGCCTTTCACATCCTCAATATCTTTTATGATTTCACGTATGAGGGTGATAATAAATGAAAACAATACATACATCCACAACAATTTGGCATGTTTGAAACCGGTATTGCTCAGTTCAAATGATGGTTCGTACAACGCAACGGTCAATAACGTGAGAGAAGTAAGTAAGGCAATGGAAATATTGCCAATAATCAGTTTACGCTTAAACGTGGTAGAGTAAAAAAGCAGCAATAAAATGCAAAGCAATTGAATACCGATCACACGAAATTGTACATAATAGTACGCAATATAGCCGGCCATGAGCAATGCGAAAAGATTTAGGGTTATATGCCAAATGATAACCGTTCGTCTTTTGAAAAATTTTTCAATGGTAACTTTATGTGGCTTATTGATCGCATCAATACCAATATCAAAATAATCGTTGATCATATAACCGGCAGCGGCAATAAGCACAGTACTCAAACACAACAACGACAAAAGCATGGAATCAAGTACAGGGCTGCCTAATTGCCGCAACAGTGCCGGCGCCACGATAAAATAATGCGCGAGCCATTGCGTGAGCAAAATAAAAACAAGATTGGGTAAGCGGACTAAGGTAAAAACAGCTTTGAACTTACGCATAAGTTTCAAAGATAAATTGCTGCTGTTATAAACAAGAAATGTTCTTATCTAATTTCCAACATCCAGGGCAAAATAGCCTGTATCTGATTTTGCTGGCTCTTTATTTTCTGAATTTCTTTATATACAACATACTCTTCGCCCAATACTTTTTTCATAATGGCGTCTTCTTTTTTACTGCCGGAAAAAGAATTCAGCATTTCTTCAAGTTTATCGATCGGTTTGGGGAATTCAACTACTTCATATTTTTTTAAGCCGGCTTTGGCAGCCACACTGCTCAAGGCGCGTTTTACATTCCCAAATCCATCGATCAATTTGAGTTCCAGAGCCAATTTACCGCTATACACATGGCCTTGTGCTAATTCTTCTACCTGATCCATGCTCATATTTCTGGCAAGAGCCACCCTCGATTTAAATTGATTATAAGTGGTGTCAAGATAACTTTGTATCCAATTTCTTTCCGCGTCAGACATGGGTCGGCGCATATTTGGAAAATCAGCGTAATTACCGGTTTTCACCACGTCTGTTGTTACACCGAGTTTGTTTTTCATCATATCACCGATATTGAGCATTACACCCACTACACCAATAGAACCGGTTAGGGTATTTTCGTCTGCAAAAATACTATCGGCGGCACAAGAGATATAATATCCACCGCTGGCAGCATAATTACCCATGCTAACCACAATAGGCTTTTTCTTTTTCAGTTGCAGCAGTTCATGAT
>CAZFKA010000186.1:0-6293 GCA_964519155.1 uncultured Bifidobacterium sp.
AACGTAGTCAATGGGGGTACCACCATCATGCATGATGCAGCGAACCCTAATATTGCAGTGTTGACAGAGAAGCCCTGGGGAGCGGGACTTGTTTTATTTGGTGGGATGACAACCAGTAACTGGCACAACAATGTCGTGCCATTGGTCAATGCTCATGCGGTAAATCTGCGACAAAATATGCTGGTCTATATTTCCGGTGGAGGCGTTCCAGCCCCGCCTACCTATACCTATCTTTGGTCAAATGGTGCAACGACTCCTCAAATCTTGCCCGCCGCGACCGGAATTTATACCGTGACCGTAACGACAAATTTAGGCTGCACCGCTACGGCCACTTATAATTATGTGGCTCCACCGCCTCCGGTGGTGAACATTACTTCAACAGGTACACTCTGTTCCGGCAATACCATTACATTGGATGCAGGAGCAGGTTTTGCAACCTATTTGTGGGATGATGCTTCTACCAATCAAACACGTGTTATCAATACCGCGGGTACCTATTACGTTACCGTAACAAATGCGCAAGGTTGTGTCGGTAGCGATACCATAGTTGTACCACCTGATAATTCTGTGATTGCGGATTTTAGCGTGTCTGTTCACCTTGGTTGTGTAAATGATACTGTATTCGTCACCAATAACTCTACCGGCGGAACACAGTTCAACTGGTTATACGGCGATGGTGGATACTCAACCTTCCAAAACCCTGTTCCTTACGTTTATTTTACACAGGGAAATTATACAATTCGCCTGATTGTTACCAATCCGCCATGCGCTGATACGATGGATATTCCCATCAGCACGATACATCCACTCTATTCTGATTTTACGATGATCAAAACTCCCCCGGGTGGACCTAATGACTCCATGTGTCTCGGCGGTGTATTCAATACTGTTTTAATTAATCCGACTTCTCCATCTTGGTCGCATCAGTGGAACTGGGGTGATGGTACGCCCATCATTACCACAGAAAGTAGTGGTCCTCACCAGTATCTTACACCCGGTACTTATTTGTTGACGCATATCGTAACCGATACTTTGGGTTGTGTTGATAGCAGCGGAAAATATCTTTTTGTTGATTATAATCCTTATGCGAATTTTACCATGTCTGATTCTGAGATCTGTGTCGGTGAAAAGATTTCATTCAGGGATACCCTTTCCGCTAATGTGATCAGTTTCTCCTACGATTTTAAAGATGGCAGTGTACTGACGGATGTGCACAATCCAACCCATACGTGGGACAACGGCGGTATGTACGATGTAACCTTCACCGCTAAGTCTAGTTTCTGTCCTGATGTTGTTGTCACCCGCAACGTGAACGTAAGTAATTATACGCCGGTTAATCTGGGGAAAGACACCAGCATCTGTCCGGGTGTTACGGGTTCGATACTGATCGCTGACGTCAATAATCCGGGTGCATTGTACGACTGGAGTACGGGTGAAAGCGCAAATTCTATCTCTGTGGCTTCCCCGGGTGTTTATTGGGCAAGAAGCAAAGGCAATTGTTCGGTAACCGATAGTATTGAAATTAAACGCGATTGTTATCTGAGTATACCAAATGCGTTCACGCCGGATGCTGATGGTTTGAACGACTATTTCCTTCCCCGCGAATTATTATCAGCCGGATTGAAAACTTTCAAAATGGATATTTATAACCGATGGGGTGAATTAATATTCAGTACGACCAGTATCGATGGCAGAGGATGGGACGGTAAATACAATGGTGTTCCACAGCCTATGTCAACATATGTGTATATTATTGATGCTGAGTTTGACAATAACCTGAAGAAAAACTTCAAAGGAAATGTCACGCTGGTACGATAATTAAATGTCGAAGGTAAGACCTTCCAAAGCCAGATTGGTAGATGCAAATACTGATCTGGCTTCTTGATTAAAAGGAAGCAGATCTTTATATCGCGACGAAAAATGGCCGATAATCAATCGTTTTGCGACTGCCTTATGAGCGATTAACCCTGCTTGCCTGGCTGTGCTGTGTAGCCTTTTCTGCGCCTTTTCAAGATTTTCGTGTAAATAAGTGCTCTCGTGATACAATAAATCAACGTGCGGAAAATATTGACATAAATTTTCATCATAAGCTGTATCCGCCGTATAAGCATAACGTTTTTCTGCTTTTCCGGGAAGTGTCAACTCTTCATTTAAAAATATATTCCCGTAGCGGTCGCGGTAATCATGTCCTTCAGTCAACTTTTTATAATAGTATTTCGGGATCTCGTATTGAGCTACTTTCTCCGGTAGCAGAACACGTTTGCGTTGCTTTTCGGTAAACAGGAATCCATGGGTTGGAATACTGTGTACCACAGGGAAACAACGGACTTCCCATTTCTCTGTAGCCCATATCACATTTGTTTCTCGCTCTGATAGCACCCGGTACTCGATTTCAAACCCCAGATCCCAACTGATCTGTAATTTTAATGCAGATTGAACAAGGGGAGGACAGCAAACGAAGAGCTTTTTTGTACGACCCGATAGTGCCATGCTACTGATCAGCCCAACCAATCCAAAATAATGATCGCCATGGGCATGTGAAATAAATATATGGCTTATGCGTAAGCTGCTGAAGCCGAATTGCTGCAAACGAATTTGGGTACCTTCTCCGCAATCGATGAGCATCAGGAATTGGGCTATTTCGAGGATTTGAGCAGTGGGATGACGTCCGTAGGCGGGCAAAGCAGAGTTATTGCCGAGAATAGTAACTTTCATGACCTCATGGCAGTATTTATTGAAAAGCTATTCACGTTCAGGACTGTTTTTACCCTTCACTTTGAATGAAAAATATTGTTGCGTAAAATAGCTGTATACGGCTACGAGCAAAATAGTGAGGATTTTTGAAATCCTGGGATTGAAATGAAAAAATTCCACAAACAACTTAATAAAGAATATGCTAAAAATGAAGCAACTGAGTACGGTAAGTGCATAACGGAATTGTTGAACTCTACCAAGTTATTCGCTATGCTCAAAAGCAATAAACTTATTGAGCATAAACCCACAGGGAAAACTAACCAAAAAGCTCAAAATGGATGAGGCTACATGAGGACTAATGGTACGACCATAAAAAGTGATACTGTTTTCCGTAAAAATAAAATAGTAGGAAATATAATAAGCAAAATAATCTACCAAAACGGTTGTGCCCCCACATGCAATATATTTAAAAGTTTGCAGGGGAATAAACTTCAAAAAATCGAAATAAAAAAATTCGATAAATTGATTAATAGACTTTTTCACTAAAAACGAAAGTAAAAAAATTATTCGAAAGGAACAAAATGCAATTCAAGCGAATGGTCTACTTTCCTGATCCAAAATTGTTCATTGTAAAGTTTCAAAATATTGAATTCATTTACACTGTCGATATTCCCGGAGAAATTTTTAGTTGTTAACGCAATCTTGGTATCATGATCGTACAGCACCCAGGTTCCGACCAGATTTCGGGCTTCGAGTGTGATAGGATCAACGATGGTGATCACGTATTTCCCATCTTTGTACATATAGTGTTTTTGCTTGGCCCAAAGCGGATCAAGTGAAACCTCCGTACCTTCCAATTGAGCACTCTCGATTCTCCAGTTATTGGTAACACGTGCTTTTTTGGATCTCAGACTTACATTTGGACCTTCTTCATATTTTCGGCAAGAGTTCAACGAACCTGCTACAATAAATAGGAGAACTAAAACCTGAATGATATTTTTCATAAAGTATCTTGAATCAAAGCACTAAGGTAAACAATATTTACAAACTCGCAGTATAAACGATGAAAAAAGTATCGCTCCAAAATGGGAGGAAATTTCTATAAGCATATTCCGGTCTGTAATAGACAGTGGGAGCAGATCAGAAGGAAGGTTTAATCAGCGGTCAATGACTGACATTGACTTATTCGAAAGGTGCAAAATGCAATTCAAGGGTATTGTCGTCCTTGCGAATCCAAAATTCGTCGTTACGCAATTTCAAAATATCGTAGTAATTGGTACTGTCGATATTACCGGCGTAGTTTTTTGTGGTCATTTCAATTTTACGGTCTTCATCGTAAAGTTTCCAGTTTCCCTGCAAGTTGCGGGCTTCCAACGAAACCGGGTTAATGATGGTAATGATGTATTTTCCGTCGCGGTAGAGATAGTGTTTTTGCTTGGTCCACAAAGGGTCGGAGGATACGTCGTTTCCATTCAACAATACACTTTCCACTTTCCAGTTGTTGGTAACTCTTGCTTTCTTGGTTCTGAAGCTAATATTTGGGCCATCTTCATATTTTCTGCAAGAAGTCACAGCTAGGCTAATGATGAATATAACAATAAAAAATGACAGGATTTTTTTCATATGAAATCGTAAATCAAAGCACTAAAGTAATCAAAAAAATTGTAACCATTGCTTAATTGCGCAAAAAAGTGGCTTAGCGCAAGGTGTTACGCATCCGCCAGTTACTTTTCATTTTGCTGACGGGTTGTAGCGGTTTCGATTTCTCTATTAAAATACTCACGGCTATTGCTGCTGCTGTTTTAATTTCCACTGTTGTGTTGGCCTCCAGTAATTCGGGTTTAAAATACTTAGGGATAAAACCGGTATCAAATTTTCCCGCAACAAATGCTTCATGATGAATTGCCCATTTTCCGAAGGGCAGGGTTGTTTCGATTCCATTGATCCGGAATTCATCAATGGCTTTACTAAGACGCGCTATCGCTTCATTTCGGTTGCTCCCCCAGGCAATGAGTTTCCCTATCATCGGATCGTAGTAAATGGGAATATCCATACCCTCGTCATATCCGTCGTCGATACGAATTCCTTCACCTAACGGTCGTTGGTACACAGCGAGACTTCCTGTATCGGGCATGAAATTATTGAGTGGGTCTTCCGCACAAATTCGCAACTCAATTGCATGTCCGTTGATGTGCAGATCTTGTTGGGTAAAGCTAAGTTTTTCACCTCTCGCCACCCTGATCTGTTGTTCAACGAGATCAATACCGGTGATCATTTCCGATACACAATGCTCCACCTGCAAACGGGTATTCATTTCGAGAAAATAAAAATTGAGTTCATCATCAACGAGAAATTCTACCGTACCGGCGCCGTGATAATCGCAACTCCGGGCCACATTGATTGCACTCTCCCCCATAGCTTTTCTGATTTCGGGTGTCAGGCAAGATGAAGGTGCTTCTTCGATCAGTTTCTGATGACGACGTTGCACAGAACATTCTCTTTCAAAGAGATAAACATAATTTCCATGGGTATCGGCTAGTAATTGTATTTCGATATGCTTTGGCGAGGCTACATATTTTTCGATAAAAACGCTGTCGTCGTTGAACGAATTCAAGGCTTCACTTTTTGCCATTTGCAATTGTTCTTCCAGTTCAGTAGCGTCATTAACAACACGCATGCCTTTGCCTCCTCCTCCTGCACTTGCTTTGATCAATAAAGGAAAGCCGGTTTTTCCGGCAATCTCGCGGGCTTCTTCAATATTCAATATGGGTTTGTCGGTGCCGGGCACCATGGGTACCTGAAAGGCCGACGCGGCTTGTTTAGCAGCAATTTTACTACCCATTGTTTCGATGGAAGACGCTGTGGGGCCAATAAATAGGATACCTTGTTCAGCACACATACGGCTAAATCCGGCATTTTCACTTAAGAAGCCATATCCAGGGTGAATCGCATCAGCACCACATGCTTTCGCTACATCAATGATCTTTTGCGCTTGCAAATACGATAACGCAGAAGCTGCCGGACCTATACAATAGCTTTCATCGGCATAATGAACGAATGGCATATTTATATCCGCCTCACTATATACCGCTACCGTTTGGATACTCATCTTTTTGGCAGTACGCATTACCCTAAGTGCAATTTCACCTCGGTTTGCAATTAATATTTTATTCATGATTTGATCATCGTAATAAGAATGCGAATATACTTTTTAATTCATAATACACCCTGATGCGGCAGTTTTTTTCAAATGGATGGTTGAGGGCGTTTTGTTCAGGAAAAATTGATGGTGGTCATAAGTATGAGTGGAGCCCTGAGTTCATGGATACAGATAAAAAAAGAAGCGACACATTCAATGGTCGCTTCTAGCTGTAAGAAAATACTTTTAATTACTGTTTGAGCAGTTTCTCCTTATGGATTAATTGCTGATTGTCGAAAATCTGTACGGTGTACACACCAGCAGATAGTTCATCAAGATTTATGGAAATCTTATTCATGCCCACGACAGATTTGGCTTGTAAAAGTTTTACCAGACGTCCTGTTTTGTCCAACAACTTAACCGTTGTGTTTTGCGCATGCGCTGCATAAAGATCAATGTT
>CAZFKA010000187.1:0-6190 GCA_964519155.1 uncultured Bifidobacterium sp.
TTTTGCAAAAAACTACCGGTATCTGCGAGGCAACCATAGGCTGTACCGGTAGTGATCAGATCCGGTTTTTCAATTCCAGCATCTTGCAAAGCCTGTACTGCCGCAGCGATGCCAAATTTCACCACACGGCTCATGCGTCTCAATTGCATGGGTGGGACCAAATTTTTATAGTCGGGTTCCCGGGTAGTGAAGCGATTCCCCGATGCCTCCACAAAGTGCCATTCATTCATTCGGCTGCTGAATGCCTGAGCGGAAATTGTTCCTATACCATTGATAAACGTACTCATCTTGCGGAAATATTGGCTTTGCTGAGAATTAAAGATGTACAATTTCCACCAAATCCGAAGGAATTGCTCATTACATGCCGGATATCTTGCTCGCGGCGTAACGCACGGTTAATTGCAAATGTAAAGGCTGACATATCGACCTCCATACGCAAAGATGGGTAAACAACGTCATGTTGGAGTGCTAGGCAACTGAATACAGCTTCAAGCCCGCCACAAGCCCCCAGGGTATGACCGGTATTGGCTTTGGTAGAGCTGACATAAGGAACATTTTCGCCAAACAAACGTTCAATGGCGATTCCTTCGCTGGAATCATTGTTGGCTGTGCCGGTTCCGTGTGCATTGATGTAAGCAATATCGGTCGGTGATAATTCACTCATTACCAAGGCTTGTTCCATGGCGAGAAAATTTCCCTTGCCTTCCGCTGATGAGGCAGTTTGATGAAAAGCATCATTCGCATTGGCATAACCGCTTACTTTCGCCAAAGGAGTTTGAGAAAGTCTGTTTTTTACCTTATCACTGATCAGTACTACATACCCGGCGCCTTCTCCCAAATTTAAACCCTTTCGATGTTCGTCAAAAGGTTTGCAAGGTGCTGTGTCGAGTATCATCAAGGTATGGAAACCATTCAGGGTAAAACGACATAAGGCATCTGTACCACCGGCAATCACCACATCGAGTTTATTATGTTTAATGAGACGGCTTCCCTGTATGATTGCATTGGCAGATGAAGAACAAGCTGTACTCAATGTGGAAACATAGTGGGCAAACTTAAAATGCCGGGCTACCAGTTCGGTCACCGTTCCGCATTCATGATGTATGACGTCTTTCAGGCTTCCGGTACTACGGTCAGCTAAAAAGGAAGCATAAAAATTTTCGGTTAGATCCATGCCCCCTACGGTATTGCCGGATAAAAATCCGACTCTTAAGGTATTCAAAAATGCCGGATCAATCATTGATTTAAATTGAGCCAAAGCTTCACCGACAGCAAGCGCTGAAAAGTAAACAGCTCTGGGTAGACGTGTTTTCATTCCGGCTAAGGAAGCAAGTTCCTCATTGCTTTTTTTGATTTCGCATACCGGCAAGTCTTGCTGATGTACCGTGGTCAGAAACTCGGCGTAACCAACACCGCTACGCTGTTGCAATAAAGAATCGAAATGTTCGGCAACATTCATTCCGATGCTGCTGACCGCCCCCAAACCCGCTATCCAAATTTGTTCTTTCATGTACTGCGTGAAACTAAAGAGCTACAAATGTAAGTAAAGATATCTTTATACAAAGTTGAAGTATACTGCCCGGCAATTTACCTCAGCGCATGCTGAGGTCAGCACCGATTTTCTTTTCGGCCAAAAAAAAGTCAATATCATAATAATCATACGATACTTCAAGATTGGCACCGATAACGATATCGGCAATATTGTTTGTAAATAGCAAATCAATATACGTGTGTAGTGGATTTTCGTTCGAGGATGTGCGAACGAAGAAAGTATTTTCGCCTTTAAACGAATGACGAATGGCGATTTCTCCCATCACAATATTCGGTAAAGTATACACGAACAGGGCAGGGCTGGCTATGGTAGCCATACTGTCCTGAAAGTGCCCGTCGGTCAGTAATGACGATGATTTGTTTTGCATGACGATGGCCTTCCGAAAATCTGCGATTGACGATAAGTGAGTTTTACCCAATAGTAGTTCTGCGCATACAAATCCCCATTTGCACATGAGATCCATTTTATAAAACTTTGGATAAGTGATGCCGAGAAGCTTAAATACCTCCAGCACCATAGATTGTTGATCGGTTGCTGGATTCGTCGAGCCTTGTGGAGCTGCATAGAATAATGTTCCATTCACATAGACCATTCCATTGTTGACCGTTACACGGCTGAGCATGTTGAAGGGTAATACAGTCAAGGTTTAATTTAAAATGTTGAATAAACCCTTATCAGGCTTCTACGTTTTCCTTTTGGGTTTCTTTAATAAACTTCGCAAGGGTTTTGACTTGTTTCTGGTGATTTCTCACAAAGGGATTTGAATCGTCCCAAACATAACCTGCCAAAACTGAACAAATTTGTTTGCGCATATCATCACTTTGATTTTTCGAAAAGAAGATCGTATGCAGATCGCCATCATACCAACCCATAACAAATGTGCGGAATACATTTACGCCCTGCATACAAGGTTGCATATATTCACTTTCCCAATCAACAGCCTGATGATTCAATTTTTTGATGACGAGGTGTGCCGCAGTTTGCGCTGATACACTGGCCAGCGTTACCCCGCTAGAAAACATCGGATCTAAAAATTCGGTCACATTGCCGGTAAGTACAAATCCATTGCCATAAAATTTATCAGTGGTAGCACTCCAGCTTTTCAATTCCTTTGGATCAAACACCATTTCGCAATCGCTAAATCGTTCTTTAAGCTCAGGATGTGAGTTGACCAATTGCATCATATTGTCGTAGGGCGTACCGGTAAAATCGGAAAAGAATTCCGGAAATCCTACAAAACCGAGTGACGTAACCCCATTGCTAAACGGGATACACCATACCCAGGTATTGTGATTGTAGACATATACTGTAATCCGATTCGGTTCTTGAGCAACTTTATCGCGATTTTTATCAATAAAATGTGTAAACAAAGTTTGACGAGGTGGAAGGTTGCTGTCTTTTTCCAAGCCAAACAATTTAGGGATCACCCGACCAAATCCACTACCATCGACAATAAAACGAGCCTGAAACTGTTCTGTCGTACCGTCTGCCATCAATACATCCGTCACTGAGCTTTCATCTTCATTAAATTGAATATGGGTCACCTCTGCATCATAATGCACGGCTATGCCCATTTTTTCACATTCATCGGCCAGTGTTTTATCAAAATCTGCCCGTGGTACCTGCCAGGTCCAGTCATATCCTGTGGTGTGCTTTTCATTAAAATTAAAATCGCAGATCGCATTGTTGCTCATGACGAATTTGGCGCCGAATTTTTCCTGAAAACCCTTGGCTTTTACAGCTTCCAGAAATCCGGCTTCGTCAAGTGCTTCCATGCAACGCGGCAATAAACTTTCGCCGATTACAAATCGAGGGAAATGGAGCTTTTCAACTATGGTTACATCGAAACCGGCTTTTTTGATGATAGAAGCCGCTATAGTACCTGAAGGGCCTGCGCCGATCACTAATACATCTGTCACTTTCATTTTGCTGGGAGATTTTGAGCAAATGTAAAAAAAATTATAAGAACTAGGGGAAGTTTGAGATGATTAGTTCCTATTCAGTATTGAAAAAAAAATATTTTCATGTGTTGCTTATATGCGCGCTGCCTATTCACGGGCATTGTTGTTCAGAAGCAAACGCGCTTGGTCAAGATCTTCCGGGGTATCTATGGCAATTCCATGTGCAAAAACAGTAGCGAGATAGATGTCAATGCCATTTTCAAGCATGCGAAGATTTTCCAATTTTTCAGTTTTTTCGAGCTTTGAGGGTGGTAGGGTTGTGATCTTCAGCAGGGTACTTTTTTTAAAGGCATAGACGCCAATGTGTTGAAAGTATTCGGGATGTGTATGGCTGTCGCGGCAAAACGGAATGGCACTGCGTGAAAAGTATAAAGCGCGGCCTTTTAGATCGCAAACAACTTTTACACAATTCGGATCCTGCACTTTTGCTGCTTCTGATATCGGCATTCTTAACGATCCGATTTCAACACCATCGTGCTCAAATAAAGCGATCACTTTTTCCAGCGCGTCCTTGGCAATGAATGGCTCATCTCCTTGTACGTTGACCACAATGTCGCACTCGATATCAGCAATGGCTTCCGCGATTCGGTCGCTGCCACTTTCATGTTGTTTCCTGCTCATCAGTACATCTCCGCCGGCACCTTGTATTACCTCACGAATATCGTCATGGTCGGTTACTACATATACTGCGTCAAACAAAGCACTGTTGCTTACGGCTTCCCAGGTGTGTACGATCACCGGTTTATCACCCAGCATTTGCAGTAGTTTTCGTGGAAAACGAGTCGCTTCCATACGCGCTGGTATCATGGCGATGATCTTTTTAGACATAGTTTTTCTTTTTTGAGGTAAAGAATTGAACAAGGATCAAAATGACGAAACTGACACCGACGCCAATCAGACTTCCCGCGAAAAGGTCAGCTAAAAAATGTTGACCGAGATACATACGCGAATAAGCACAACCGGTGGCCAGTATGCAAAACAGACATGAAATAAGAAAATTTGATTTTGGTAGAAAATGATGGAGCATAAAGAAAAAACCAAAAGCCCCCATCGTATGCCCTGACGGAAAACTGTCGAAATACAAATTTTCTAACCAGGGAACCGTGTGTACGGCGCTTGGATGGAATTCACCCAATGGGCGGGGTTTGGCAAAAAAATCTTTACTTAAATAATTAATCAGTGGCAGGGTCAAACCAAAGAGTGCGGTTGACCCGATATACTCGCGGTTTCGATAAAAAGGAAAAATCAACAAGGCTACGAATACAAGTGTTATGCTGTCTCCACGACCATAGGCGCTGAGCACTGTCATAAGATGATCGAAGAGCAAATTGTGTTTTTGATTGACCCACAAAAAAAGTTCATTTCTGGGATACAGGATGAGCAGACTGCCACTAAGGAGCAACCAGAGTAGAAAAAGGCTCAAGTACCATTTGTTTCTATTGATTATTGCGCGAATCAAGACCTAAGGGATGTTTTTCTGAAGATTGTTGAGGGTGCGAAAAACCTTGGTGTTGCTGAGTTTTCCGAAAACGCGGTAATACCATTCCTTGCTCATAAGTGGCGAGTCGTTATTGGCTTTTACCATCAAAAACGTACCGATAATCAGCAATACAAACGATGGGGCCCACATACCGGCGGCAACAGACAACACATTTTCTTTAGCCATTTTTTCACCGACAGTGTTGAGTACATAATAAATGACGAAAAAAATGATCGCTGCCACGAAAGGCATTCCGAGCCCGCCTTTACGAATAATGGAACCTAAAGCGGCACCGATAATAAACAATAACGTACAGGCCATGGGCAAGGTAAATCGTTTGTTGAGTTCTATTTTATGCTCAGTCAAATTCATCAATTGCAATTTGAGGTTTTGCTTATTCACTTCCAGCATACTTTTAATATTCCGTGTCGAAATTTCGGTAAGCGATAATACCGTCCCCCGTAGCGAATCAGGAACAGTTTGGATAGAAAACTTGCCGGTATCGGTCACGACCGGCATTTTCGCCAATTGACCACTGTCTTTTTTAGCCATCAATAATTGGGCTTTAAGCAACTCTTTATTCGATTCGTAAGTTTTGGCAATTGTCTGGTTACTGGTGTCGATCTGGTATTTGATCTGCATCACATTCATTGCACCACGCAAGCCTTTGAAATAACTTTCATTCGTTTTCGGCATATTGAAATCGCTTAGGTCAAATGCTTTTTTCCAATATTTAAAATTAAACCGGGTGAGCTCACGTTCATCGCCCCGCACCGAACTTTTTTCCTCATAACGACAACCATCATTCAATTCAAAAATGAGAAATCGTTTATCGTTGGAAATATACATTTTCCCTTTTTTAGCCAGTGTAATTTTATCATTTCCCCGTCCTGTTTTATGGTCGTATATTTTTACATCATTTACCGTTTTGTCGTCTGATTCCTTACTCCCAATGTAGATGGTATGGTGGGGGATACCTTTGTAAAATGTTCCCGCTTTGATAGCGACTACCGGCTTCTTATTTTGAATATCATAAATGAGTGCCGACGCTTTGATCTGTGCTTTCGGAATAACATAATTATTAAACAGAAAGGAGAGAATAGTGATCAGAATAATAAAACCAAAAAGAGGACGGGTGAATTTAGCGATAGAAATACCGGCTGCTTTTACGGCTACCAATTCGGAGCTTTCCCCCAG
>CAZFKA010000188.1:0-6176 GCA_964519155.1 uncultured Bifidobacterium sp.
CTTTTTCAAATTTTTTAAATAATCTATAGTGGTTTTTTGCATATTTATATTAATTTTACCGCTACAAATATAAATTTTTTAAAAATATTACTACCTTTCCGTTCTAAAATTTAATACTACGAGATGAATAAACAAATTCTTACCCTTGCATTTGCGGCCACATTTACCGGCTTTGCCATGCAGGCCACTGCCCAACCCAACAAGGAGAAAAAAAGCAGGTATTATCAAAATAACGCTCCTGAGCAGGAATTCAATATACAAGGTTTTTTTGTGGAAGACGAACAAAATGAAGTTGAAAAACCGGTGGTTGAAAAAGAATATGACGTAAAGATCTCTCGCGATGAAAAGGATGACAAGTACAAGCGCGAAAAACGCGTTATTGAAAAGCCTGCTAAGGAAGAAGTGATTTATACCCGCCCAAAAACGGCTGAAGAAACCGAAGCAGAGCAAAATAATTATCGTCCGGCCCGTCAAAAAGGATATTACTCCAGTACCGGAAAATTTATTCCGTATGACAATGGCCGTGGACGTTACGACCGTTACTATACTGAAGGTTCAGGCAACAATAATAATTATGTTCCACCTGCCCGCAATGAGCGTTACAGTGCCCCTCCAGTGGCTCGTCGTGAGGAAGTGATCCCTGCTGCACAACGCAAGGAAAAAGAGATCAAAATGACTAACAAGGAAAATGAATATCAAACTACCGTCGTAAAACGTCGTTACACGAATCTGGATGTATTGGCCGATGATCTTGATCTCGCTAAAATACAACGCCCGGTATTTAAAGGTATTTGCAGCGAAGCCGCTCACGATGTGGATGCTATTATCGTGAATAAAAACATGACTAGTCTTGAAAAAAACTATCACTTGAAACAATGTTATATTTTGCGTGACAAACGTCTTCGCGAAACATTGGATGACGATCAGTACAAAAAGTTTCTCCGAATCAAAGATGCGGATGAATACCTGATTCTGACTCGTGATCCTGAGTTAAAAGACGGTGTTTACAAATAATGTACCCCTCTTAAAAATAGTGAATCCGTCCCCAAAAAGGACGGATTTTTTTTCAAAAGCCATGTGTTCATCAAACACCTTAATCTTCCCGCTGCCGGTTTAAAAAAATCAGGATATAGTACATCAGCGTTGCTAGAGAAGAAACCGCTGCAACGACATAAGTTCGCGCTGCCCATTTGAGTGCATCCTTGGCCCTTTTTAATTCACCGGACGTGGTGATACCGGATTGATTCAACCAGACCAATGCCCTGTTGCTGGCATCATACTCTACCGGCAAGGTAATCAATGCGAATAGGGTTGTTAAGGAAAACAGCAAAATCCCGATCAACAACAATGTTTGATTGCCATGCCCGAAGCCCATAAACCCAACGCCGGCCAGAATTACCCATTGCGATAGACTGCTTCCAATCCTTACAGCAGGAACCATCTTCGATCTGAATTGCAACATGGTATACGAGCGTGCATGTTGTACCGCATGGCCACATTCATGAGCGGCAACCGCAGCGGCAGCGAGGCTACGGCCATGATAGACTTCCTCGCTTAAATTAACCGTCCTTGTTAGCGGATCATAATGATCGGTAAGCATACCCGTGGTACTTTGGATAGCGACGTCATAAATTGCATGGTCGCGCAACATTTTTTCCGCGATCTCTTTACCGGCTAATCCGGCAGACAGTTCCATTTGCGCATACTCGTTAAACTTCGATTTAAGCTGTTGACTGACAAATAAACCTAACAAAAATAAACCAGCCGCGAGGATATAATAAATGACAGTGATTCCCATTTTTTAGCAATTTTATGAATGTCCCTCAAATTTTATCCCAAAGCCAAAACAGACTAAAAACAAGACGTTTTGTCTGACTAAAATAGCCAATTTATGTCTTTTTGTCTTGCATCTAGACTTTAGCACTTCAAAATCATAGAGATTAATTTAGAAAAGTGCAAAAAATAATTTTGAAATAAGATTTCTCTACTGTACTTTAGCATTGAATTTTATGGGTTAGTAAGAAACGGGTTATCAAGAAATTGGTAACCCTTTCTTTTTTCAAACGACGCAAAAAAATATCATCGATCGTTTTTTATTTCGGTGCAATCAATTTTATTTTTCCTTTCATTTCATCCAATCATATTTGTTGCGGGGAATTTTTTTCTGCCCGAAAATCAGGAGAAACATCATTCAACAAAACAAAAAAATCCTCGTCTTCCCAGACAAGATTTCCTATTTGATCCCTGTCAACCCTTGGCAATGCAATCGCTCTTTTGCATAAATCTTCACAATTACGCTGCAGCTTTTTGATCGCTTTTCTCTTAGCATAAAATTGCCTTTTAGCCCTTCCGGCACAACTCCGCATAGCCAATGCAAATCACTATTTTCATTGATTACATTTTGCCTACAAAGCATAGTCTCAGAAAAACACTTGGTAGCCTGTCGCAATAATCTATAATAAAAATTACAAATGAACAGTCTCATTTACGGCAACATTTTTTTGCCAAGCCAGTTGCAGATATGCATACAAATCATATTGAATGCGAATGTCATACTTTGACGATGCATTGACTGACGTAAGCTACTGCGCCCATTTGATCAAATCAGTATCATACAGCATAATTTTCAATAACGATCCGCTGTTAATGAAAGTGCATGCAGAACTGTTATTCAACCGAAGCGGGAGAGCGTAGCAAATCAATGCCGTGTACGTGTGGGGAAACAGCGAAACGCAGACAGACCTTTTCCCTTTCGCAAAAAAACGGCTCGCATGCACAACTCCCATTGAGACGAAGCAAAGGCTGCCACCCAAACCCTTGCTGCATTCAGTAAAAATAAATTGGCAGCTAAGCTTATAAAAATCGCTTGTACACCTAAAAAATATCGATGTATCTTTATGCCGTTAAACAGGCTTACTTTTTAATAACCTACTAGTCGATAATTTATGGCCAAACAAAAAACGAGTTACTTCTGCCAGGTCTGTGGGGCAGAAAGTGCCAAGTGGCAAGGCAAATGCCCGGCCTGCCAATCGTGGAATACCATTGTAGAAGAACTGATCGTGAAAGAAACACCCAAAACAATTTGGGAAGATAGTGATCAAAACGGGCAAGCGAAAAAACTCAGCGAGGTAAACGTTAGCGAAACAAAACGCCTGCAATGTACCGACCAGGAGCTCAATCGGGTACTGGGAGGAGGCATAGTACCGGGGTCGGTGATACTCGTTGCCGGCGAACCCGGAATCGGCAAGAGCACACTTTTTTTACAAGCCTGTTTGCAAATGCAGCAAATCAGGACATTGTACATCAGCGGAGAAGAAAGTATGCAACAGATCAAACTCCGCGCCGACCGAATCCATATTCAAAACGATAATTTTTTTTTGCTGACGCTCACCGATACCCAACGCATTTTTAATGAAATCAGAAATGTAAAGCCGGCGGTGATCGTGATCGACTCTATACAAACACTTACGTCTCCATTTATTGAAAGCACACCGGGCAGTGTGAGTCAAATCAGAGAATGCACAGCCGAAATCATTCGCTTTGCAAAAGCAACCCATACCCCGGTTTTTATTATCGGACATATCACTAAAGACGGCAGTATAGCGGGACCGAAGGTACTTGAACATATGGTGGACACGGTTTTACAATTTGAAGGTGACCGTCATTATGCCTACCGGATTTTACGAACGACAAAAAACAGATTCGGCAATGCCAGTGAACTCGGTATTTATGAAATGAACGAAAACGGTTTGCGGCAAATCGCTAACCCATCTGAAATTTTGATCACACAAAAAGAAGAATCGCTCAGCGGAATAGCAATCGGCGCGACACTTGAAGGGGCACGGCCTTTGTTGCTCGAAGCGCAGGCCTTGGTAACGCAGGCGGTATATGGCACTCCGCAACGAACAGTATCCGGATTTGATTTGCGACGGCTGCAACTTTTACTGGCTGTGCTCGAAAAAAGAGGTGGATTTCATTTCGGCATGAAAGACGTTTTTGTCAATATTGCCGGCGGTATCCGTGTTGAAGATCCTGCGATTGACCTCGCTGTGATCGCTGCCTTGCTGTCATCCTTCGAAGACACGCCGATTGCACCGGGATGTTGTTTTGCCGGTGAAGTTGGACTGAGTGGTGAAATCAGAGCAGTAAACCGTATTGCCCAACGCATTGCAGAGGCTGAAAAACTTGGCTTTGAAAAAATCATCGTTTCAAAATTCAATACACGCAATCTCCAGGCAAAAAGTAATATCGAAATTGTGATGTTGAGTAAGATCGATGAAATGTACCGACTGTTGTTTTAGACGTTGATCCCGTCAGTATGTCCTTACGTAAAAACCTACTACTATGCATATTTCACAAAATTACCTGCAACCGGTTTTTCATTTATTTTTTCCCAATCTCTGTCACGGCTGTGGTCAAGAGTTACTGGGAAATGAAAAAACCATATGTGCAACCTGTTTGGCTTTCATACCCAAAACAAAATTTCATTTGCTGATCAATAATCCCTTCGAACAAAAAATGGCCGGTCGTATCCGAATAGAAAATGCCACAGCCATGTATTATTTCAATAAGGGAGGGGCTATTCAAAATTTGCTGCATGCCTTGAAATATAAAGGCAAAAAGGAAGTGGGTTTGTTACTCGGCAAACAATTTGGCAGACAGATCGAAGATGTTCGGTGGATCGCAGATATCGATCAAATTATACCCGTTCCTCTCTCGAAACAAAAACACAAGCAACGCGGATTCAATCAAAGTGAGTGTATTGCAATCGGTATAGCGGATATGCTCCATAAACCCATGGATAATACAACCCTTGTAAGAATAAAAAACACCACATCACAAACCCGAAAGACTCGCTCTGAAAGAATGAGCAATGTGGCTGAAGCCTTTGTGATCAATGGTCAGCCTATCAACGGAAAACATATTCTGCTGGTCGATGATGTCGTTACTACGGGAGCTACACTGGAAGCCTGTGCACACACTATACTGCAAGCACCCGATACGAAAGTTAGTCTGGCCTGTTTGGCTTATGCCGCTGAATAATTTCCTGTTGGGATTTTCAGCCCCCCATTGCGCCTTAAAAAAATATTTTATGCGCTAAGTTCTGTCGCCATTTTCTCCTGCTAATTATGATTGCGGGGATAGTTATATTGTTCAAAAAAAAAAATTACGAAAACAAAAATCTCTTTTATGTTGATCCTTTATTAGGCTGCGGCCAAAAGGGAAATTCGCAGGCCTACGTGCCGGTAATTTTCGATACCCGTTATTTGGATATACAACTCGACAAAAAAAATCTGATCGAATAAGTCCCCTGCAATTCTATTTGTCGGAAACGCAAAAAAAGTACGGAATAGTTTTCTCAATTATGCGTTTGGATTTTTGCAATACTTTATTTACTTTTCGTAAAAAAAAATGGCCAAAGAACAAGGTACCAAATCTGACCCCTGGAAATTACAAACACCACCGTTGTCTTCATCATACGAGATGTATAAGGATGAAAAAGACGGAAAAGAAGTGATTGTGTGTGTTGTGGGCAAAACGACTCTTCTATATGATTATCGTTGTCTGGCTGACTTGCATGCCATGCTTAAAAAACATGGCGACTGGATGGAACTCGGTAGTGCTGACGAACAAAAACCGGCTAAAGCAGGCACAGTAGAAGCCTGGGGACGCGATGAGAACAATCCGGTTGGTGGATGGTATGGCTTGAAAAAAGGCCTTCGGGGAAGATTCGGTATGTATATTCCCCCTTTGATGGAACGACTTGGATTGGCAGAAGTCACCCACGAACCGAAGGGAAATAAAATGAGAGCAATGTAACGAAGGTATTTCATTGCGTTCAGGGATACTGATCAGCGCTTCGTACTGAACAGTAAAATGATAGTGAACAGTAAAATGATAGACAGCCTTACTCTTCTAGAAAGCCAAACTTACCTGCATTAAAATCTTCAATAGCTTCAACAATTTCACGCTGTGTGTTCATTACAAACGGACCGTGAGCAACGATGGGTTCATTGATGGGTTCACCACTCAAAACCAAAACAATTGCTTCTTCTTTGGCGACGATCGTAAAATCCTCTCCTTCATTGGCGAACAATAATAAGTGATCGGTATCTACCGTCTCTTCACCATTTACAATAATCTGACCTTCGATGACCAACAAAGCTGTATTGTAT
>CAZFKA010000189.1:0-3381 GCA_964519155.1 uncultured Bifidobacterium sp.
TTCAGGCAATGGCAGCATCACCCAGTCCTTATTCAATGATAAAAATGCCGCTATCACTGAAGAAAACATTCAGCGTATACTCGACGGCACGTTCACCCTACCGAAAAAATTAAGGATATCCATTATTCGTCTCGATCAAACGATGCAACAAAGACATTACTATTACAATGACGAACATTACCTCAAAACACAGCAATCGTATTTGGATCTGTTTGAAGAAAAATGTAAAAGATCGCAGCGAGTGCTTAGCTTTTCGAGTATACCCGACCTGTTGATTGCGAAGCCCTTGACTTACACCAATATTCGCGAAGCGGCTGTTCGACTGCAATCAGATATAGTGTTGATGTATTCGATCAGCAGTGATATCTATTCGAAGTATAAATTGTTTCAGAAGCAAGATATCAAAGCATTCGTTACTACCCAGGTATTGATACTTGATGTACGAACGGGACTAATCCCCTTTTCCGCTATTTCGACCCGCGATGTGTTATCGCGTAAAAAGAACGAAGAACTTGATAACAGTGAAGCCACCAGCCGTATATAACATGAAGCTGCATTGCTGACCATTCAGGATATCGGACAAAAAATACAAGCCTTTTTGGAAAAAAAATGATGCAAAGCGGCTGGGTTCTTTGCCCTCCATGCAAACGGTTTACCTAGGAGTCAATTTGCTCAAAGCTAATCTTACAAAGGGGAGATTTTTCGCAACCAACCCATTATCCGTTTATTCCCGATCCGATACTTTCCTGCTTCAAGCTTGAGATCAAACGTAGCTCTTGATGAAGCATATTGGCCGGGATTTTGCTGAATAATTTCGACCTGATCATCTTCAACCCGGGCTACGATCGCTACATGTCCGTATCTATTTGTTGTTGTAGCATCAAAGATCATCAGATCTCCACTTTGCGGTTTGCTCAAAGAAGGATTTCGGAATTGGTTCAATCCTCTGTCTTTATTGAATGCGCCATCATTCAGATTTCGATCAAAAAAATCGATGGCATTCCCTGATGGGTCAGGCATTTTATGGTGATAGTATTCATAATAATAGCGCTTGACAAATTCAACACACTGGTAACGCAAACCTATATTGTAACCATCCTTCCCACGGCTTCGTCCACGTGTATTGGAAACCGCGCCATTGTAATAAACATACACACCATGCAGACTGTCAATTTTTTGACCGTATGTAAATGGATTGAAAAAATGCGTCCGACGTTGCAGTAGAAGAAGTGCAACAGCAATAAGCACAACAGCAAGAAAGATTCCTAATTTCTTTTTCATTTAAAACTATTTTCACGCAAATGATCATAGCATTTATCAGGCCCGTTCACTAAGTTCGAGCCAACGCATCTCCTTTTCCTCAAGGGCAGCAATGATGACGCTCAGTTCATTCCCCATTTTCTGCAAATCTGCATAGCTAAGCTTTCCGGATGATATAGTGGCTTCAATCGCCGACTTCTCAATTTCCATTTTTTGAATTTCTTTTTCGAGAGTTTCAAATTCACGCTTCTCCTTGAAACTCAGCTTGAGATTATCGCTCACCTTTTCAACTTTCACACTGGTTGGCGTTTCTTTTTTCACGGCTTTGTCAGTAATGTACTCGGGCTCAAGTGTATCTTCTAACTGTCTGATACGGTATTGAGCATAATTACCCGGAAAATCACTCACGATACCATTGCCTTCAAACACAAATAAATGATCAACCAATTTATCCATAAAATACCGATCGTGACTGATAATGAGAATACAACCGCCATAATCGAGCAAAAACTCTTCGAGTATTTGTAACGTTTGCAGATCGAGATCATTGGTTGGTTCATCCAAAACGAGAAAATTCGGATTTTTGAACAAGATCGATAATAATTGTAAGCGCCGTTTTTCTCCACCACTCAATTGACTTAGGCGGGTATACTGTTGTTCGGCACTGAAGGCAAATCGTTCCAGAAATTTCGCTGCACCGATCTTGGTACCGTCAGCCAAAGGGAAATACTCAGCCATTTCCTTCACAAATTCTATCACTCTTTTGTCTTCGCGGTATTGCAAACCATCCTGCGAAAAATGTCCAAATACAATGGTGTCACCGTGGTTGATCTTACCACTATCAGCTTCCTGCAGATGAAGAGCCAATTCAATAAAGGTGCTTTTGCCGACCCCGTTTTTGCCGATAATACCGATGCGTTCCCCTTTTTTAAACGTATAATCAAATCCTTTGAGAATGACTTTTTCACCGTAAGATTTATACACTTTTTTCATTTCCAGCACCTTGCCGCCCATACGGGTCATCTTGACCTGCAGTTGCACTTCATTGTCGGCTACCTTTTTCTTCACCCGCTCCTCCACTTGTTCAAAATTGTCTTGCCGCGATTTTGACTTGGTGGTACGTGCTTTTGGTTGTTTACGCATCCACTCCAACTCTTTGCGGTAGATATTTTTGTCTTTGAGGAGTTCACTCCCCTGTACTTCGAGTCTGTGGGCCTTTTGCGACAGATAGTAATTGTAATTTCCCTGATGAATATACACCTGCTGGTCTTCAATTTCAATGATTTCATTGCAAACATTGTCGAGAAAATAACGGTCGTGGGTTACCATTAACATGGTCGTGTTTTGGTTGCTCAAATAATTTTCGAGCCACTCGATCATTTCGATATCCAGATGATTGGTAGGTTCATCCATAATCAGTAAACACTTTCCATCGAATAATTTTGTTTCGATCAAAGCCTGTGCCAGTGCGACACGTTTCTTTTGCCCACCACTCAGGGCACCCATTGTTTGTTCGAGATGTTGAATATTCAGCTTGCTCAGGATTTGCTTCAATTCCGATTCAAAATTCCAGGCATTCAGTTGTTCCATCTGATCGAGCAAATGTTGCAGTTGTTCCGCATCATCGGTCCCGCGGTTTAAAAATTCTTCATATGCCTTGACCAATTGTACCGTCGGGTGATTCATGCCCAGCATATTATCCCAGATATTTTTATTTTCATCAAAAGCCGTTTCCTGCTTCAAAATCACCAAACGAATATCTTTGTGCACCCAAACACTACCGGTATCTGCCGTATCTTGTCCGGCCAAAATATGCAACAGGGTCGATTTGCCAAAACCGTTGCGAGCCACAAGGGCAATTTTATCTCCTTCTTCAATGTAAAATGTGAGGTTATTGAATAAGACCCTGACGCCAAAGGATTTTGAAATATTTTCGACAGACGCGTAATGCATTTTTTTAAGTGGTAAATTTTTAGTGAGATGTAACCCGCGGATACTGGGTGGGCCTTAGGGGTTCGCATTTTCGGCACATACGTAATCGGGCGAAGAAAGTTGTTACCGCTAAGGCATAAAATGATAAAAGAACGTAAACCAAAATGAGCAGCTTACTGTTTGATCGGC
>CAZFKA010000189.1:3391-6058 GCA_964519155.1 uncultured Bifidobacterium sp.
TTGTAAAATATCGATCTGCACAACATTCTCAAACATATTCCACTGTTGTCCGTTCCATTTCAAACCGTCATAGGTGCCATCAGGAATATAGGTAAACTTCTTTGCCGGGTCACCGATCTGAGATTCACAATGATCGAAAACAATTTGATCGGTCTGCTCATCAAAATTGAGTGACAATTTGGCCCCTTTTTGATATTCTACGATAAACCGATTGGGTGTTTTTCTTTGCCCGCGATCGATGGTTGTAAAAACCGGTGCTCCAAATACGGCCTGTCCGCGCGAATTGAATCCGAATGGCTCCACAATCTTCTTTTCGCTATTCACTGACCCGCCATTCCATCCGAGCAGAAAATAGATCTTCTCGCCGGCAATTTCTCTGACCAGCACTTTATAGTAAAGCGCGCCAATCCAGCGGTTATTCATTAAAACGGAATCTTCGAGACCCCGCACAATTTGGTCAGATACATCGATGAGGGGGATAAAACTACCATTGCTCATCTGCACTGCGCCATAATACCTTTTTTCGACATCCGATTTAATGATCTCCCAGTTGTATATTCTAAAAGCCTTGTCGGGCGCTTCAACCATCGAAATTACTTCTTTGAGTTTCGGAAAAGCGTAATTGAACGAATTGGGGGTATTTAAAGCCGCTTTCATTACACGGATGAACTGATAGCAGGCATCCACTTTGTTTTCAGGAAAGGCTGAATAATACATACTGTCGGCATAAAAAATCAAAGAATCTTCAAGGATCTCAACCGGAGACAGTTTACTGATATCCTTGTCGTGAACCGGCTTATTGTCGAAACGGATGGGTTCATAATCCTGTGCAAACAGTGCGGAAGTGCAGAAAACGAATAAAAATATCGCTGCAATACAGAAAGATTGCTTACTCATAGTGAACAAATTTATGTTTTTTTGTTTGCAAAACAGCCCCAGGGCGCAAAAGAAGTTGTTAAGAAATGCAGGCTAAAAACCACTTTTTTTCCCCTGATGGCAATAAAAACTGAAAATTGGCTAACGAATGGCCTGCGAGAATCGTACTAAGCGGAAGTACAAAACATATTTATTGCTTATTTTTAGATTTTTATAAGATATAGAGCTTGATAACGGAGCAAATCATACAAGGATGCCTACAAAACGACCGTAAAAGTCAGCGTTTATTGTATGAAAGCTGTTTCGCTGTGATGATGAAGGTTTGCCGACGGTATGTAAGCAGTGAAGACGAAGTTGTGGAATGTATGAATACAAGTTTTATGAAGGTATTGAAAAATTTGGGTGGGCTGAAGGATGAAAAAAGTTTATTTGGCTGGGTCAAGCAGATCACAGTCAATACCGCTATTGATTTTTACCGTAATAAGAAAAAATACACAGACGTAAATAAACTTACGATCGATAATGAATATTCGAACGTTGAACAAACCCATTACAATATCGATTTTACGGAGAGTCACCTCGACAGTCGTGAAATATTTAAATTGATTCAGGAACTGCCCGAAGTGACCCGGCAGGTATTGAATTTGTTTGCTATTGACGGATATAACCATAAAGAAGTAGGCAATATGCTGGGACTGAGCGAAGAAGCCTCACGATGGCATCTGCATAAGGCCAGAAAGCTTATGACCATTAAACTCGAAAAATTAAATTTTGCGCTTAAATAATCAGACATGCAAAAAGACGATCAAATATTAGACCGGTATTTAAAAGACAAAGTGGAGCAAGCCCATTTTGACTTTGATGAAGATTATTGGTTGAAAGTTTCGGCTATGCTCGATGAAGAGGACAAAAGAAAAAAGCGTCCTTTTTTATGGAGGTGGATTACGCTATTGTGTGTAGTGCTGGCAGCAGGTGCCGGTACTATGGTTTTTACAGGCAGAAACAAAAACAGCGACAAACAGCATATTGCCGAGCAAACAACACAGCCGGCAAGCACTTCAGGCCAAACGAATACGGGAGTACATTTACCGTCCGAAGTTTCCTATCAAGCTGATCGACCCGAAAATCAGACCGCAAATCAGCAAACAGCCCCTGCATCATCTCTCACAGCACCAACAGTTCCGAACAAACCATCAGATCGCATCAACCTGCCGCAACAACAAAATACGTCCCAACAAGCCGACACGAATGTTGATATAGTCGATACTCCCTCGCCCACAAAGACATCTTTACCCATCGCCAGCAACCGAAACCATGCTCCAGCAGTGCAGCAGGGTCAAGGAAAAACAATGGTTGCAAACAAGGCCCCACAAACAGCAACGCGTGGCAGCGGTAATCAATACAAAGCAAGGCCAATAGCTAGTCTTAGTGCGCTGCCGACGAAAGATCTGCCTGTGTCCGATGTAGACAAACCCCACGCTGCTCCGGATCCACAGCAAAAAACGGTTACAGTGAACGGAAAACAAATGATACCGATAGATACAGAAACCTATGTGCGAAAAGTACCCCGCGATGAAACGATTTATAACCCCCGTTATCAGGCAGGTTTGCGCGATTACCAAACAGAAAGGATCGACTCTGTAACAGTATATACCTATCAGCCGCTGCCGGAAACAAAACCAGCGACGATCAATGCAGCGCCTGTTTCGCCCCAACCAATCGTTCGCGATACGGTGATCAAGACCCACAAAAACAAGGCCTTAAAATTTTATGTAGCAGGTGGAGCAACAT
>CAZFKA010000190.1:0-5993 GCA_964519155.1 uncultured Bifidobacterium sp.
GTATGCGGTCATACAAAACCGGCGCTTTGTTTTTTATTTTATCTCGCACCCTGGGAGCCACAGCGCGGCTGTATCTGGTAGTGAATATTCTGCAGATTTTTATTCTCGACCGCATGGGTATTCCATTTTGGGTCACTGCTTTTGTTATCCTGTTGCTGATACTGCTGTATACGTTCGAAGGCGGTGTAAAAACAATAGTGTATACCGACACCCTGCAAACCACCTTTATGTTGCTCGGTTTGATCGTTTGTATTGTTGCTTTGATGCATAAAATGGATACCGGCTTTTTAGATACTTTTTCGCAAATGAAAACGGCAGATTATACCCGAATATTCAACACCGATTATAAATCCGGTTCATTTTTTCTGAAACAAATTATCGGAGGGGCCTTTATTACAATTGGCATGACCGGACTTGATCAGGAGATGATGCAAAAAAATATTAGTGTAAACAAACTTGGCGACTCGCAAAAAAATATGATGACCTTCAGTTCCATCATTGTACTCGTCAACTTACTTTTTTTATTTCTGGGTGGTTGTTTGTACTTGTTCGCTGCACAAAACCAAATTGATGTCAAAGGCGATGATCTTTTTCCAAAAATTGCATTGAGCGGATATTTGCCTGCCGCGATCTCCATTTTGTTTATTATCGGATTGATCTCTGCGCTATTCCCCAGTGCCGACGGAGCGCTTACCGCACTGACCTCTTCGTTTTGCATCGATATATTGGGTATCAAAAGAAACGAGAACCTGGATGAGGCACGCAGAAAAAAAATCCGGCTGACAGTACACCTGACTTTTGCTATGATCTTCTTTGCCTGTACCATGATCTTTAAAATGATCGATGACCGTTCAATCATCGATGTGATTCTTAAACTGGCCGGATATACCTATGGGCCTTTGCTGGGACTGTTTGCCTTCGGAATTCTCACCCGCAAACATATCCGCGACAAATACGTCTTACCGATCTGCATCATTGCCCCTTTGCTTACTTTGGCGATCGACCTGCTGAATAATCCGGAATGGTTTATAAAAAAATTAACACTTGGACAAGGGATCCAAACGACCCTAAATTCCTGGTCGGCTACATGCTTTCACGGTTATAAAATCGGTATTGAATTGTTGATCGTGAATGGCATGTTCACGTTTCTTTTTCTTTGGTTTTTTTCAGGTAAAAAAAATGAAAAACAACCGATTCAATCATAAAACCATGTTCAAACAATGCATCATTTAACTTCTGCGGAAATCAACCGCTATGCAGAAACTTACAGTACAAGCGAAAGCGAAATCTTGTATGACCTGAACCGACAAACCCATTTAAGAACCACATTGCCGGTGATGTTGTCAGGGCATTTACAGGGTCGCTTTTTAAGCATGATCAGCAAAATGATCAAACCGCATTTTATCCTTGAAATCGGCACGTTCACCGGCTATTCGGCGCTTTGTCTTGCTGAAGGTCTTCAGGTCGAAGGCAAACTTATCACAATCGATAATCATCTTGAACAAGCTGCTATCGCGAAAGAATATTTCGATCGTTCAGCCTACAAGAATCAGATCAATCTCATTGTAGGTAAAGCGCTTGATGTGCTGCCCTATCTGAATTATGAATTTGATCTGGTGTTTATCGATGCCGACAAAACGAATTACGGACATTACTTTGATCTGGTGATTGAAAAAGTGAGACCCGGCGGCTATATCCTGGCCGACAATGTGCTTTACCACGGTGAAATACTCGATCTGGATCAGGCAGGAAAAAACGCCAAAGCCATGCATGCTTATAATGAAAAAATGAGTGCAGATACTCGTTTAGAAAATGTACTTTTGCCCTTACGTGACGGCATCATGATGTCGCGAAAAAAATAACGAATTATGTTCAGAAAAACGCTTGCCTGTCTGCTGTTCTTTGCAGGATGTTGCGCCCAATTGTTATTTGCGCAAACCGAAAAGGATGTTTTGAATTATATCAACAAATACAAACAATACGCCATTGAAGAGCAACTGAGAACCGCAGTACCGGCGGCAGTAACGCTCGCGCAAGGCATACATGAAACCTCAGCCGGCAACAGTGAATTGGCAACACAAGCCAATAATCATTTTGGTATCAAATGTAAATCAAACTGGACCGGGGAAACGTTTTTACATGACGACGATCGTAAACAGGAATGTTTCCGCAAATATCCTGATGCGTTACAATCGTATATCGACCATTCTGACTTTTTGCGTGGCAGCAGCCGCTACCAATCATTGTTTACTCTCGAAGTAACCGATTATGCCGGTTGGGCCGCTGGGCTGAAAAAAGCAGGCTATGCCACAAATCCTGCTTATGTAAAACATTTGACCGATTTGGTAGAAAAATATAATTTACAACAATTTACCTACGATGCATTGAGTATGGCGGGTAAACAAAGCGGTGAAATAGTACCTGACCGTGATGCCAAAAATCCTGACCTCGTTGATGATCCCAATACAACCTATAAAGGACTTAAAGGATTTTGGGCAAAAAAAGGTGAAACACTGCAACAAAAGGCTGCACAATATGATATAAAGTATCAAAAATTACTCGAAATCAACGACCTGCCTGACGAACCCCTTCCATTTGATATGTTTGTGTTTACCGAGCGAAAAAAGAAAACCGGTACCGTAGAATTTCATCTTGTCAAAGAAGGAGAAGACATGCTGATCATCTCGCAAAAAGAAGCCATCAGTTTAAACAACCTGTATCACTTCAACCATATGCAGGTCGGTGACGAACCCCTGCCGGGTGAACAACTGGCCTTGCAATATCGAGCCTATAGTGCGCCTCGACTAGTGGCCCAAAAACAGGTGGTGACCGAAACCCGTTTTACCGAACCCGAAATACCCATTTCGAAACCGGCAACAAGTACAACCACGATCACCAAAACAGAAACAACAACACAGACCGAGACAATCGCCCAACCGCAAGTAGCCGGAAACAGCGATATCATCGATGTAGAAAAAGCAAAAAAAGTGGAAGCCCTGCTCACCGACAACAAAGGAAAATCGGAGATTACCATGACGCAAAATGAACTTGTTGCCCCACCGGTAACCGAAATAAAAAAAGCTGCCCCCCCTACTAAGCCAAGTACAGCTGCGAAGCAAAGCGTTAACACCGCAACACCTGTGCAAGCAGAACCCATAGCGAAAGCGGAACCGACCAACAAAACAGAACCGGAAAAAAAGCCTGAGAAAAAAGTTTATCCACCGGCACCGAAACGAACATATAACGAAAAAAATGTTGACGACTCAGTCAAGATCTTAAAAGAACGATTCGACGCCATGGTTTATCGTCCCTTTGAACGGAGAGTAGCTCCTGTACAGGTGAAAGAGGTATCAAATTCGGAAAAGGTGATCACCAAAACCAGCAATACCGGTATCACGAAAGAACTGTTGATCAAGAAAGAAAATAATACCCCTGCGCCAGACGAGAAAAAAACAAATCAACAACCAAAAAATACAAACACCGAAGAGAAAAACAGCAGTGTTGAAAAGACAAAAACCGGTTTGGTGAGAGACGCCAAAAAAATAGAAGAAGAAAAGAAAAAAGCAAAAGAAAGTCAGGCTGCGGCGAATGCAAAAAAAGAGACCGGAAAAAATGCAAAGAACGTTGGCAATAAAAAAGACAACCGGGAAGTACTGCAAAAAAACAGTAAAAATGCAGTGAAAAAACCGGCGGCAAAACAAGACAAAAACACCGGCAACGCCAAGCAACAAAACAATGGCAAAAAACAAGCCGAGAAAAAAGATGCGTCAAAAAAGAAAGAATCCAATAAACCGGCAACCCGAAAAAAATGACCATACAGGTAATTGATAAAACATTTGTACCCTATATCAGCCGAACGGATATACAGCAACGCGTAAGGGAGTTAGCTACGCAGATCAGCAAGGATTATACCGACAAACAGCCTTTGTTTTTAGGCATCCTGAATGGTTCTTTTATATTTGCTGCTGATCTCTATAAGCAGATTTCGATTCCCAGTTCTATCTCATTCATTAAATTGGTGTCGTACAAAGGCACAAGTTCGACGGGCACAGTGATTACCGCAATTGGGCTGGAAGAAGACATTTCCGGTCGGGATGTGATTATTGTGGAAGATATCGTTGACACCGGCAAAACGCTCACCGAATTTTTACCGACCTTGCAAAAAATGCAACCGGCATCGATACGAATCTGCACCTTATTGCAAAAACCGGACGCGTTAAAGCATCCTTTGCATGTCGACTATGTGGGGTTTTCGATTCCCGACAAATTTGTAGTGGGTTACGGCCTCGATTATGATGGCTTTGGCAGAAACGCTGAAGATATCTACCAGATCGAATCCTGAATTTTAGATCAGAATTTGATTTCTTCCCCGGTATTTTTATCGAAAAATTTATACTTGATAAATTCAAAAGACGGATCATCCACGATCTCGAACGGACCGTATTGCTTCTTCCATTTCGCATGAATATTGGTGCCGAAGAAACTCTTTTTGAATACCAGATGCGACTTCACGATTGGGTGTACATGGAGCTCAAGTTTGACATGTAAATTCGACAGGAGATATTTGATATGCTTTTCGATATCGTCGAGCAGCAATTGCGTCGAACGCACTTTCCCCGTTCCTTCGCAAGTAGGGCAAGTTTCGCCGGTGGAGATTTTGATCTCCGGACGCAGACGCTGACGGGTAATCTGCATCAATCCAAACTTAGAAAGCGGTAATACACTGTGCTTGGCGCGGTCAGTACTCATTAGATCTTCAACAATACGTACAATATCGCGACGGTACTCCGGATTGCGCATATCAATAAAATCGACAATGACGATACCGCCGATATCACGCAAACGCAACTGACGTGCAATTTCACGGGCTGCTTCCGTATTGGTCTTGATAGCGGTTTCCTCCTGATTTTCATTTGAAAATTTATGCCCGCTATTTACATCGATCACATGCAAGGCTTCGGTATGCTCAATGATGAGATAACCCCCACTTTCCAGCATAACGGTTTTGCCAAAAGATGATTTGACCTGTTTGGAAATGCCAAAATGGTCAAAAATCTGTGCACCATTCTGATAGTGAGACACAATACTTTCGCGACCCGGTGCCACATTCGCAATATAATCACGGGCATCGCTCACCACACTTTTATCGTTGGCGACAATTTTATTAAAATCTTTATTGAGCAGGTCTCGTAAGAGTGATGTTGTTTTGTTTTGCTCGCTCAGTATCTTAAACGGCGGCTTCGCACCTTTTAGATTAAATTGTATGCTTTTCCACGACTCAATAATACTGAGTAGATCTTTATGCAATTCGGCCGTACTCTGGCCTTCGGCAGCGGTACGCACAATCACCCCGAAATTATTCGGTTTGATGCTTTCGATGATCTTTTGCAGGCGTTTCCGTTCCTCGGTGGAATGAATTTTACGGGAAACATTCACAAAATTATTAAAGGGAGTCACTACAATAAAGCGACCCGGAAGAGATATTTCGCAACTGACCCGTGGCCCTTTCGATGAGATAGGCTCTTTGAGTATCTGCACCAATACATTGGGTTTACCCTGCATGATCTCCGACACTTTACCGGTCTTGATGATCTCGGGTTCGAGTTGAAATTTCGAAAAATCGAAACTGCCGCTTGATTTATCGTGGATAGAGAGTTCCGTAAATTTTACTAGGCTTCTGAAGTAAGGGCTGAGATCAGTATAATGCAAAAAAGCATCTTTTTCGTGACCAATGTCTACGAAAACAGCATTCAGGCCGGGCATGATCTTTTTGACTTTACCCAGATACATATCACCTACATTAAACTGGCCACCTGAATTGTCAAAATGCAGCTCAACGAGTTTCTTGTCTTCTAAAAGCGCTATTTCAATACCACTGTCTGAGGATTGAATGACGAGTTCTTTGTTCAAAGCTGTAAAGGTTTCTTACAACAATAATCATACACACATATAAATGCGGAAACAAGTATTTTACCGGACATAAAATACCTGTT
>CAZFKA010000191.1:0-5978 GCA_964519155.1 uncultured Bifidobacterium sp.
ATGATTGGGCTGAATATGGAGTGGAAGGGCATTTTAAATCAAAACGTCCCTGGTTTTCGTATCATCATTTTTTCAGCAAATCGTTGGCTGAATTGGTTGGTGCACGCGAATCGGAAGTCGTTGCGATGAATACCTTGACGGTGAATCTGCATTTGCTGATGATGTCGTTTTACCGGCCAACTAAACAACGGTATAAGATCATCATGGAAGCCGGTGCTTTTCCGTCGGATATGTATGCGGTGGAAACTCAGGTAAAAATGCATGGCTTCGATCCGGCGGATGCGATCATCGAAGTCGCGCCACGCAAAGGAGAGCATTGCCTGCAGATGGAAGATATTGAAGCTGCGATCAGTAAAAATAAAAATAAACTTGCCCTTGTATTGTTTGGCGGGGTCAATTATTATACCGGTCAATACTTCGATTTGAAGCAGATCGTGCAACTGGCTCACCAGGCCGGCGCCTATGCGGGGTTTGATCTCGCACATGCGGTAGGCAATAAGGTATTGCATCTGCACGACTGGAAAGTAGATTTTGCCTGTTGGTGTTCATACAAATACCTGAATTCAGGACCCGGTGCGGTGGGGGGCATTTTCGTACAGGACAAACATACCCGCGACGAAAATATTTTTCGTTTAGGCGGCTGGTGGGGACATGATGAAAAGACACGGTTTAAAATGAAAAAAGGGTTTAAACCGATGCGAAGTGCCGAAAGCTGGCAAATGAGTAATGCACAAATCCTGAATATGGCGGCTCACCGGGCATCGCTCGATCTGTTTGATGAAGCAGGGATGAATCGTTTAGCCGAAAAAAGTTTGCATCTAACGGCCTATACCGAAATGTTGCTCCGGCAGATCAAACATTTGAAATTTGAGATCATTACACCGTCGAATCCGATTGAACGCGGTTGCCAATTGTCCTTATTGTTTAAATCAAAAGGAAAAGAAGTATTTGAGGCTTTGCAACAACACGGTGTTGTAGCAGATTGGCGGGAACCCAACGTGATTCGTATTGCGCCGGTGCCTTTATATAATTCGTATGAAGATGTATACACCTTCAGCGAAATATTGAAAAATGTGAAATAGGTTTATTTCAGTCCTTTCGCGTCTTCGAGAAATTTAGCTAAGCCAATGTCTGTGAGCGGATGTTTGAGCAAGCCCAATATGCTGTCGAGTGGGCAGGTACATACATCGGCGCCGGCTTCGGCACAGCGAACGATATGCAGGGCATTCCGTACAGAAGCGGCGAGTATACGGGTGTCGAAATTTTGCAAACGATAGATATGGGCAATTTGCGAAATGAGTTCTACCCCATCCCAATTGCTGTCGTCGATACGACCGATGAATGGTGAAACATAAGTGGCTCCGGCCTTAGCGGCGAGTATGGCCTGACCGGCAGAAAAAACCAGGGTACAGTTTGTTTTGATACCATTGTCGGTAAACCATTTGATTGCCTTGATCCCTTCTTTGATCATCGGCACTTTCACAACGATATGGGGGTCTATGGCTGCGAGTTTTTTGCCTTCTTCCACGATACCCGCGAAGTCGGTCGAAATTACTTCAGCGCTCACGGGGGCTTTTACGATATCGCAAATATCCTTGTAATGCTTCCAAACGGCATCCAGGCCCTGTATGCCTTCTTTGGCCATGAGGGAAGGGTTGGTTGTTACCCCGTCTAAAATGCCGAGTTCGTTGGCTTCCTTAATTTGTGCAAGATTTGCGGTATCGATAAAAAACTGCATAACTATTTTTTTGAATGGCAAAAGTAAAGACTACCCTTTGAATATTGGCAATTAGTTATTCAGAATTTTAATAGAGGAGAGATACATGTGCAGAAAAAAAGTAACGCGCACAAAAAATGGCAAGTTACTTATATCGCACCGCTACAACCGCGTACCTTTGCTGTGTTCCCACCCTGGAGGAGTAGCAGGAGCTGGTCGTATAAGACTTGCCGGCGCGAAGGTAAAGGAAAAATCGGAATATTCATCCGAAAACAAAATTAGTTGGCAAAAAAGTTCCCGTTACATTTCTTGCCGATTACACCGGGAGGGCGTTTGCCTACCAGTCTTTTGTATTTTGATGTTTACTCCTCAAAACCAGTGTTTCCGTTTGAAATAAATCAGCATCAGCAACGGCGCGATCAACATGGCCACGGTGGCGATCCAAAAACCATTTTGATGATGCAAATAAGGAATGCGGTCGAAATTCATGCCAAAAACGCCCCCAATCACGGTTGCAGGGGCTAGCAAGGTGGTTACGATTGCCAAAAATTTCATCACTTCATTCAGCTTCAAATTGGTTTGGTTAAGATAAAGATCCCGAATATTCATGATCACATCACGGTAGGTTTCGGCTAACTCTATGATCTGTACCATATGGTCGTTGATATCTTTAAAATATTTGTTGTTGGCATCCTCAATATAGGCATGGTCTGAACGGATGATATTGTTGATCAACTCCCGAACCGGACTGGTATTTCGTTTGAAAAAAATCAATTCTTTGCGCAAATTATTGATACGATTCATGGTATACGAATCGGCATTATTACGGGTGATATCTTCTTCCATCTTTTCAATCTGTTCGCCCAATTTTTCAAGCACGTCAAAATAATTATCCACGATCACATCAAGCAGGGCATACATCAGGTAATCGCTGCCGTTTTGCCTGACTTTCGATAAGGGATTGAATAATCGTTCGCGAATAGGATCAAACAAATCGCGATGAGAATCATCCTGAAAGGTAAACAGAAAATTTTTGCCCAATACAAAACTGACTTGCTCACTTTCCACGGTATGCTGGGTGGTATTGTAATACAGCATTTGTAATACACAGGTAAAACAATTCTGAAATTCATCTACCTTGGGTCGTTGATGCACACTGAGGATATCTTCGATAATCAAATTGTCGAGACCGATATAATTGCCGACTCGTTCAACACTCTTCTTATTGAGGATGTCGAGGTTGAGCCAATAGTGCGTATCCTCTTGAAAAGTTTCCACATGCAGTTCTTCAACGGTCAGTTCTTTCTTACTGATGCAATTGTTGCGGTTGTATGCATACAAACTGATCACCGATGCTGTCTCCGCTTTATCGGGTTTGAGTACCGTCGGATTGCTGTTCAATATTTTTCGCGTTTGCAGCAATTCAAGCGGATTCAGGTATTTCAGGTAATTGTTTCTGATCGACATCGCTTAGGCAATAATGATATTTTGTGAAAATTTTTCCGATAGGGTGATCTCCCGCGCATTGTCGACCGAAATGACTAACGATTGGTCGAACGCAATTTTGGAGAGCACTTTGAGCTTGGTTGATAAAGTGATTTGCAGGTGCATCAGATACTGTAAAAAATCGGAAGATGTATCTTTTACGGCGACTACTTTGTATACCTTACCAATACGCGCTTTGGAGAGCGATAAGCGTGTTTGGGTATTGATGATCCCCTTTGTATTGGGTATCGGATCGCCATGTGGATCGTAACTAGGAAATTTGAGATATTGATCGAGCCGGTCAATCAGTTTCGCCGACTGTATATGTTCGAGTTGTTCGGCTACTTCATGCACCTCATCCCAGGTAAAGTCGAGCTTTTCTACTAAAAATACTTCCCAAAGCCGGTGTTTGCGTACGACCTGTAAGGCTATTTGCTTTCCTTTGGCGGTGAGATTGACCTTGCCGTACTTCTGGTAAACGACATATTTTTTTTCATTCAGCTTTTTAAGCATCGATGTTACCGTTGCCGGTTTGATGGTGAGGTGTTCGGCAATGGCGTTGGTCGACGTCAGTTGTTGGTCTGACGACATTTCGAGGTGATAAATCGCTTTAAGATAATTTTCTTCGGTAAAGGTCAGCACGGGCGAATATTGTTAGAATGATCGTTTGGACACAGGTCTATCGCTTGCCAAAAACGTTAGTCCCACTTTTTTACCTGATTCAGCTTAGCTTCCTGAACATTCAGTACTTCATTCGTTTTGAAATCGGTACCAATGATATTGACAAATGCTACTATACTCAGGTTGTTTTTATTGCTGTAATACCCGTTGAGCGTCATGCTGTAATTTCGGGTTAACATCTTGCCACCGAGCATACTGATAGAATCGCCGGTAAAATTGCTCATGACTTTACGCACCACCGCATGATGCAGATAGCTTGAATCGGCATTGAGTTGATTGACCGCATGTACACTGTCTTCGACAAGATATACCGTCAGTCGGGTTCGCTTTAGTACCGAGTCGTTATACCCTACGTAAACCGAGACTTCGAGTTTATCATTTTTTTCTTTGCTGCTGATTGCCAAACCACAAGGGGCGGTTTGTGTAAGCATTAGATCCAGAATATTCAGGCGCCAATTGAAAATACTATAAACCACTGAATCGATTTGCGTTCCTTTGGTAGCGGGTAAGCGATCGACGGCCGCCCGCGGAAATCCGTTAACGCCACCCAGGTGAATGTTCAGTGCATCAAAAAAAGCGGCATCAGCAAGCCAATCACCCTGGTGTATACAAGCGGCAATGATATTGGTATCCAGTTCCTGCATGGTTTTGAGTGAATCGCTACCGGTCGGACAATTGGGATTCCATTCACCCATAAATACTTCCATCAACATTTTTTTGGTAAAAATGCTGGGAGGATCACCCACGGGATTGACTACTGTACCGTTACCACTGCCTGTATCTTTATCTTTTTTGCAGGCAAACAGTAAGCTGAGCAACAGCAGGGGGACGAATATTTTTTTCATTGCGGTGTTATAGAGAGTTAAAGATAAAAAAAAACGCCCACGAGGAGCGCTTTTGTATATAAATAAATTAAAAAAAATTAATCCCATTTCTTGGTTTCATCCAACTTCGCTTTTTGTGCGTTGAATACATCTCGTGGCGCAGTATTGCTGTGTATGAAAGCAGCAATTTCAACTTTTGACATATCGAGAATATTCATTGAAGACAGGTCTACGTTTTTGAATTCAACAATCGTATAGTTTTTAGGAGAGGTCATGTCGATAGCGTCACCTTGTTCGCCGGTTACAAATCCTCTTAAAACATGAGAGTGAGTCCAGGTATTGGGATCAACAACTACATTTGCTGAATAATTGTGTTGCGCCCCTGGAGAAGATTGGGGTACATCATCTTCGGTGATCGCGATGGTCAACAGTTTGTCGGTTCCCATAGCAATTTTATAACCCACAAACACTTTGATATCCACACTTGATCCATTTACTTTGCTCACCATGGCCAATCCGCAATCAGCAATTTTAGCCAGATCGGTATTGATTTGTCCGGTCCATGATCCACGACCAGTGGCATCGGCGCGGTCAACACTACCGTTGGGGAAACCTGATACATTGGTCAGGGTTTTGATCCAGGTATTAAATGATGGCAGTTCCATTGGATCTCCATCGTGTACAGCAATACCAATTACCGTATTGGGATTGGCTGCTAAATTTGATTTCATTACTTCAGCACCTTCAGGGCACCAGCCGCACCATTCGCCGGTAAACTCTTCCAGAAGGGCCTTTTTTGTATAGTCGGCAGGCAAAGCGCCTACTTCAGCCAAAGGATCAGCGGCAGGAGGAGGGGTGGTAGGTGTATTGGTGTGGGTACCGAAAGGATTGGTACCTAATGAGTTACCGTTATTTTTTTTACAGGCGGCAAAACCGAGCAAAAGCATTGCGGACAGTGAAATGGAAAGAATTTTTTTCATTGCAAATATTTTTTTAATTTATGTTGGAACAAATATATGGAAATAATTTTACGATTTCAATATTAACATATGTTAATATGCACATTATTTCTACCGAATATAGACGAACGAAATAAAAAAAAGGTTGAAGAAAGCCTTTTTAAAACGAACTATTGATGAGCGAGTTGACTTCTGCAATTTTCATTTCCTCTTCAATGCTGGGTTCCAATTGCTTGGTTTGATCGATCTTTCTTTTTTGGAAATTTGCCAACTTGAGCATGCGGGCAAGATTTTCGTCGGATAATGTAAAGG
>CAZFKA010000192.1:0-5977 GCA_964519155.1 uncultured Bifidobacterium sp.
TTTTGGTAGGAGGCTAAAGGATCAGGCGCTGTAAAAATCCGCTTTTCCGACAAGGTAATCGCATTCAGGATCTCAATATTGCGTGGGGTAACAGCGTTACTATACTGATCGATGATAAAATTACCATCAGCGCTTACCGATGCTGTATGGGTGGCACCGGTTTTACTGATCGTTCGCATTTTTGATGTTAAAATGTTTACTGCATAGATATTTTTTTGCAAGGGACTTTCTTTACTGGCCGTAAAAAATATTTCCTGCGTTTTTTTATTAAAGCCCAGCACTTCATTTACAATCCATTCGCCCTGGGTGAGTTGCCTGATCAGCGTACCATCGCTATTGAATAAATAAAGATGCATAAAGCCGTCGCGCTGGCTCCACCATACAAATTTTGAAGCATCGTTGTTTAAAAAATACAGCGGGTGTTGCGGTTCGACATATTTATCATTTTTTTCTTCCAATAGGGTTTTGATCTTTTCACCGCTCAGTGCATCGTACTGGTTAAGTTGCAGTTGATTCTGGTCGCGATTGAGTAATGCCACATACACATACTTCGCATCGGGGCTCCAGGTTACTGCAGTTAGGTATTGATCTTTGGGTTCACCCGTTTTGAGATAAATGGTATTACCGGTTTTAACATGATAAACCCCCACCGTAACCTGATGAGAAGTACGACCGGCAAACGGATACGGGATCATACGCACCGTTGCCGGTGTTTCGCTCCAATTGACGATGGGATATTTTTCCACCATACTTTGATCCATTCGATAAAATGCAATGGCTTCACTATTGGGCGCCCAAAAAATCCCCCCGGTAATGCCAAATTCGTCGCGATGTACTGAGGTACCATAACGAATATCGTTGCTTCCATCGCGGGTGATCTGCATGGGCGACTCGTTGAGCTTTTTAAAATAAAGATTGTCTTTCAATGAATATACGTAGCCATTCAGGCTTTTATCAGGCTCCACAAAATCAATATCTTTCGGCAATTCAGTTAATATTTCTATGGCGCTTGAGTCGCGGGCTAATGTATTGAATCGGATATATTTGTTGTCTTGTGTTATGTAAAAAGAAGTGTGTGTGATCCAATTAATCACCGGAAATCGACTCAATGGTTTGACACCGACATTGCCCAATAATTTATTCATTTTTTCAAGTGAAATGAGTGTTTCTGATTCAAAGCTTTGCGGGCTATTGACCATGATCACTTTTTCACTGTCGTTACTGACAATATAAGCGTAAAACTCCGTGTTTCCCGTCCATTTCAATTGGTCGATGTTTCGGATTGCGAGGGTTGAATTAAGCCCATTTACCGCTTCGGCCAGGGTGAATTTTTTTTGCTGCGCAATAATTAACTGGCTGCAACACATCAGCAAAATGATTATCTTCTTCATGAAATATTGTTGTTTAAGTTAAGATTCAAAATCCATCAGTTGTTCAAAAACCTTTTCGTATTCAGTTTGTAAAGCCCCGGCTTTTAGGCATATCTGCTGGTAGGCTGATTCGGTACTTTGAAATTTTTCTTTGATCGAATAAACCCCCGGATCGGCTAACAACAATTCGAGTCTGGCTTTTTCAGCATTCATTTTTCCTAGATCATGTTCCAACTTATCAAATTGATTACGAAGTTTTTTTTCTTCTCGGTTTCTTTCTTTCTGTAAACTGATGGTGGGTTCCGATTTGACTTGCACTTTCGGTTGTTCTTTTGGTAAGTCTATCGTCCCTTCAGCTTTTGCTTTTTCGTTCAGGGCTTTCCGCTTTTTGAATGCTTCCCATTCATCATAGTTGCCATCAAAAATCGAAATTTTCCCATCCTCTATTTCCCATATCTTATTGGCTGTATGCTGTATAAAATAACGGTCGTGCGACACGAGTACATAGGAGCCTTCATACTTATTCAGTGCTTGTATCAGCATATTGACCGAACTGATATCCAGGTGATTGGTCGGCTCATCGAGTAATAAATAATTTGCCTTACTGATGATCGTTTTGGCCAATGCCACCCTTGCTTTTTCTCCACCCGACAATACCCTGATCTTTTTAAACACATCGTCACCTCGAAATAGAAAGCAACCCATTAATTCTCTGAGTTCAGGTTCGGTTTTTCCACTCCCACTTAGCTTAAGTTCGGCCATAATATCGTCGTGTATATTTAAGGCTTCCAGTTGATGTTGTGCATAAAAGGAAACCTCGATATTATGTCCCGGAATAATTTCTCCCTGATCAGCACCTTCTGTTCCGGCGATCAAGCGCAAGAGTGTGGATTTACCTTTTCCGTTGGCGCCGATCAGTGCAATTTTGTCACCCCGTACAATCTCAGCTTCCGCTTCTTTCAGAATATGCAAATCGCCATAACTTTTTGAAATATGCTTTAAGGTGGTCATGATTTTGCCGGGCGTTACGCCGACTTGAAAACTGAAATTGATCTTCGAAGTTTCATTCACCGGGGCTTCTATTTTCTCGAGCCGGTCAAGTTTTTTTACAATACTCTGAGCTTGCTTCGCTTTCGTGGCTTTTGCCTTAAACCGTTCTACAAACCGCTCCTGCTGTGCGATATATTCTTGTTGATTTTCATATTCACGTAGTTGAAAGTCATTTCTAATCTCCTTTTCCTTTTCGTAATAAGAGTAATTACCGGTATAATGGTTCAGGGTCTGTTGAGAAATTTCGACAATTTTGCTTACCATTCGGTCGAGAAAAAAACGGTCGTGCGATACGATGATCACTGAGCCGGGATAACCCTGTAAATATTTTTCAATCCACTCTATTGAAGGGAGATCAAGGTGATTGGTAGGTTCATCGAGTAGCAGAATATCCGGATTTTGCAAAATCATTTTGGCCAACAGCACACGCATACGCCATCCTCCGGAAAACTCACGGAACGGTCTTTGCAGGTCAGCCGTTTTAAACCCGAGCCCTTCTAAAACTTCCGCCGAGCGATATTCCATTTCATATCCGCCGGCAAGATCAAAATCATGATACAATTCAGCCAGACGGGTAAGTTCGCGGTCATCGGCATTGGTCTGCAATTCAAGTTCGAGTGCTTTGATCTCATTATCGAGTTGAAGTGCTTTTTCGTAAGCCCCCATGGCTACATGTAAGATATCGTCATCTGTGTCAAGACTTTGGAGATCCTGATGAAAATAACCGATACTGAGGGTCTTGCTTCTATTGACTTGTCCTTCTGAAACGGAATATTCACCAATGAGAATTTTCAGCAAGGTCGATTTGCCGGTTCCGTTGGGCCCAATCAACCCGATTCGTTCGTTAGGGTAAATATGCCATGAAGCATTGCGAAGTATGGTACGGGCACCGAATTCAAAGGTGATGTTGTTGAGCGAAAGGAGCATAACTGAACTGCAAAAATGTACGATTTAGTTCAAGATTTTATTTTTTTTTAAATTATTTTTACCCTTTATGCGAAAAAAGCATGTTTTAACCATACTGTTGATTGTATTCTTGTATGCTTGTAAAGACCGAGAAGTTCCCTTTGCAGTTGAAAACGATCCTTTCAAGGTTTTTCCGACCCATATGGTGCAAAATGTTTTGCTCGAAAATATGGTGAGTGAGTCGAAGACCGAAAGTGTAGAAAACAGTTTTCTGGTGAAAGAACTTGAGCAACGGTTTGGCAAAAGGCTCATCGTGGTGAACCTGCATAAACAGGATTGGCTCGAAACCCCTTATAGCAACGAATTGGCCAATCGACTCGGCGGCTTCCTCAATTACCCGCGCGCTTCCGTAAATCGTTCACCGGCTATTGGTGCCGTACAGGGTGACGACAGCCTGACGTGGATCAGACCCCTCAATTGGGATTTTGCTATCGAACAGGCATTGGCGGTCAACGCACAAATCGGACTGGGTATTGAAAGTCGTATAGAAGGACAAAACGGAACCGTTACTTTATATGTTGCCTCGCAGGGCGAATTGCCCAAAAATATGCGGATCGGATTATATATGGTTGAAAACAATATACAGTCGATTTTTCAGCAGGGATCCAACGAAAATTTTTTACATGAGCATGTAATGAAAAATGCGCTTACGGATATTGAGGGGGACACAATTACTTTTCCGGAAGACAATTCCGGAGGGCAAATCACGCGTCGTGAATACAGCAATATTGATTTGAAATTTTATGCCTTGAAAAATCTTGATGTGGTCGCCTACATTTTCCATGCTGATCCCGATCCACGGAAAATCAAGATCTACAACGCAGTGCAAGTGAAATTTGGAGGTACTAAATTTTGGAATCAATAGAGGCTCAGCGTTGTTGCTCTTTTAAAATTCCCCTTACATAATCGTCGACATTTGAAAACAAAAAATCAGGATAAAGTGCCGAGAATTTTGTTTTTTGCAATCCACCAATCAAGGGTCTTGCAGCGGGTTGCTGCATCGCTTTCGTATCAAGGCATTCCAATTGATAATTTGCATCGGGGAAATATTGTAAAACCCGCAGCGCGAGATCAACCCGATTCAAAAAGTCGGTGCCGGCAATGTGAAAAATGCCGCTATGCTGATCGCGTAATAAAAGGTACATCGCTTTGGCCACATCCAATGCATTGACCGGTGTAGCATATTGATCCATTGGTAATTTCAATGTCAATGGTTCTTTTGCCAGGCATTGGGCTACGATACGCGAAACAAAATTTTTATTCCGAATTTCATCACCGTATACATTGGTAACGCGCAGAACCAGGTTATCGGCTGATGCCTTCACAACCATTTGTTCCGCTTCAAGTTTATGGCTGGCATATACACTCAAGGGATGTGTAGTATCCGTTTCATGATAGGGGCCGTTTAAGCCATCAAAAACATAATCGGTAGAGATATAGACAAACTTCGCCTGGCATTTTTTGGCAAGTTCCAACAGTTGTATGGTTGACTTCACCGTCTTCTCATAACTTTCTTCCGGATGGCTTTCACAATAGTCTACATGGGTCAACGCACCACAATGCACAATGATATCGGGTGCAAACTGTACTACAGCAAAATTATCGGGATGGTCGACTTGTAAGGTATCAAAAAAATGAGTGTCTGGCGTGGCAAAACTATAGTATGTACCAATCACATCACAATTCTGCAACCGGAAATAAGATAAGCAATTGCTTCCAATCAGTCCTGAAGCGCCGGAAATAAAAATCTTCATAATACGGGTAAGCTATAATTAAAAAGGTGAAATAAAGTTAGGCATCGATACAAACTGTTTGTCACGATCTGATAAAATTGCATCTCTTACCGGCCATTGAAATCCAAAACTATCAAAAGATACGCCATCATCTGCTTTGGCGTTGTATTCGCCACTGACAAAATAAAAGGTAGTGGCTGTCTCAGATAATGTCAAAAACCCATGGGCAAATCCTTCCGGGATAAGTAATGCAGATCCGTTTCGTTGAGAAAGCTTTGCTGTTGCATACTGACCGTAAGTTGGTGATGTTTTTCGGAGATCGAGCGCGACATCGAGAATTTCTCCGTCAGTACAAAAAACAATTTTCTGATGGGCAAATGGTGGATGATGAAAATGCATTCCGCGGATTACATTCTTTGAAGAAATAGAATAAAAACTCTCTCTGACATCGAAATGAATTCCGGCTTCAGCATAATGTTGCCGGTGGAATGTTTTGACAAACTGACCGCGATGATCGCTTGCCTGAAACTGTTTGATCAGTTTAACCTCGGGTATATTCGTTTGTTCGATGGTAGGCTGCAGTGGCATGTTGCTATTTTAATAAAATTAACCCGGGCTTACTTCGCTTAGCCGTTCAAAATATTGATGAATTTGTCCAGCACATTTTTCTGTTGCCGTCCGGAGGTCAAAATACCAGGATATGGTCTGTTCTATGGCTTGTGCGGCTTTGTAGATCGGCTGCCATCCAATGGCTGTTTTGATCTTTTGGTTATCCAGCATAAGCGTGGCTGCTTCATGGAGTTTTATTACATTGTCCTCTACCCGTACGACTCCTCTTCCGGCGCATTGAATAGCAAT
>CAZFKA010000193.1:0-5961 GCA_964519155.1 uncultured Bifidobacterium sp.
ATATACTATACATAGACCGTTTTGACTGACGGCGGCAAAAATAACCAAGTTATTGACATATTACTTTGCTAATGTTAATTTTCTGCATTTTTTACCAAACTTTTATTAATTTTAGAGCGTCTTACCAAAAACAGACCATTTTTTGTATGAAGAAAATACTTCTATTTATCTCATTTTTAACGATTTATACCTCAGGTTTTACTCAGGTGAACATTACTGCTAACAATGTTGCGGCAACACTTGCCCAAACTTTAGTAGGGACGGGGGTAACGGTTACCAATCCCACTTTGAACTGTGGTAATGTACAAGGAACGTCTGGTGCCGGCATTTTTACCGTAACCACTAGCAACCTCGGTTTGGACAGTGGTATTATTTTAACCAGCGGTGCATCAGCAACAGGCCCTGGGATCACCGGCGGGAATGGTCCGGTTGGCAATATGGCCTCAAATGCAACCGGTAATGGTGGCGATCCTGATCTGACACAATTGATCGGTGGAGCGACCTACGATAAATGTATTTTGGAGTTTGATTTTGTCACTACCGGCGACTCTGTGAAATTTGATTATGTTTTTGCTTCTGAAGAATATGAGTTCTATACGTGTTCATCTTTCAACGATGTATTCGGGTTCTTTTTAAGCGGTCCCGGTATTGCCGGTCCATTTACTGGAGGAGCGAAAAATATTGCCTTAGTACCCGGATCACCAACCTGTCCGGTAGGGGTGAGTACAATTTTTTGTCCAAATATGCCCGGTTGTTGCAATACCGGACAATATTGCTTCGGTAATACTCCCGGATGTGGAATGTTTAACGCGGGTAACAACACCTGCGCCTATTTCGTTTGCAACGGAGCAGTTTTGCCAGGAACGGTGTCGTACGAAGGGTTTACTGTAGTTTTACGAGCTGAATCAGAAGTTGTACCTTGCAGTACCTACCATATTAAGCTCGCAATAGCGGATAAAGCTGACCAAATCCTTGATTCAGGCGTATTTTTGAAAGCCAAAAGTTTTACGTCCAATATCATTTCCTATAACCTGCAGGGTGGCTTGATCGGGGCCAATGGCAATCCGTTTATCGTTGAAGGCTGCGACACGGCGTTTTTACAAGTAAAAAGAAAAGTGATCGGTGTACAACCGGCTTCTGATACGGTAAATTTTGTCATTACCGGTACTGCTCAAAATACAATAGATTATAATACCTTCCCTAATCAAATTGTATTTACGCCCAATCCAAATGATACGATGATCACCATTCCGGTTTATGCTTTTGCTGACGGATTAACCGAAGGATCTGAATTTATTAAAATATATATTATCAGCGGTTGTCAGGGTAATCTGACCGATTCAATCGTTATAGAAATCAGAGATTCTTTATCCATGACTTTGTTCAACCATGATACTGCATTTTGTATGGGAGGCGTAATCAATACAGCAGGTATCAAAGATACTGGCTTGGTTACGCTGTGGACGCCTCCGAACGGCGTTCTTGATCCTTCGCAACTCAATACCGTGATCACCCCGCCAAATTTCGGCACCTATTATTATACGGTCACGGGAACCTATAAAACTTGTGCCCCTGTTGTACGTGGTTTTGAGGTAAAAGTGGATCCGAATCCCGTTATAACACCCATGCCGGATATTGAACTTTGCGAAGGTGCGAATGTACCGATTAATGCCATTGTAAATCCGCCATTTAATTATAATATTACCTGGAATCCGAATGCGAACCTGATCAATGCAAATGGTTATAATCCTACATTTGTCGGTACACAATCAGAAGATATTATCTTTACCGTGACGTCTCCAAACGCCGGTTGCACCGCTTCAGATACCTTCCATGTTCAGGTTTGGCCATTTGCTGCCGGATCTATCATTGAAGATACATTGGTATGTAATGGTCAACCCGTGCAACTGTGGGTGAGTGGTGGCATTGGTCAATATCAATGGTATCCGGTGCAAACCTTAAGTTGTGAATTCTGTCCTGACCCAGTTGCACAAGCGATTGGCACAACAACTTATTATGCTATTTTGCTTGAACCTCATGGCTGTCAGGATACCTTATCAGTGACCGTTGAAAATCATCCTCCGTTCAATCTGATCCTACACAATAGTGATACAACCATCTATCAGGGCGATTATGTTCAATTGCGCGCTTCGGGTGCTCCTTTCTACTACTGGACGCCGAGTACGTATCTGAGCTATCAACAAAGCAATAGTCCTATTTCAACACCATTTGAAGATATAACCTACACTGTAACCGGTGTGAGCCTTTTGCAAGGTTGTCCGCAAAGAGACTCTGTGCATATTAAAGTTATTCAACAGGATGTAGTTTTACCAAATGCTTTCTCACCAAATGGTGACGGCTTGAATGATATTTATCGTGTCACTGCCCGTAAATTTATCAATGTACAAGAATTCAAGATTTTTAACCGCTGGGGTACTGAAGTATTCTCAACCGGTGACATCAGCAAAGGATGGGATGGCAATTACAAAGGCAAACCGCAAGATCCTGCTGTCTACTACTATCTGGTAAGAGTTGCTTATCCGAATGGAAAAACGCAATTTCTGCGAGGTGATCTGACATTGATCAGGTAAAAATCTTACAAAAATGATAATGAAAGGAGGCCTGTAATTAACGGGTCTCTTTTTTTTTGTGGTCTACACAATTTTACACAGCCTTTCAATAATCAAATGAATTGTTGCATCTACACCGACTTGAGCCACACCCCAAAAGCACTTTTTATAAATGATAGGATAGTTGCTTAGCATTCCCCAAACAGCAGACGTTATATTATGAACCCGCATTCTGGATGAAAAAGCAGAACTGTGTAGATACAAAAATTATTACATAATTGAAGGCGAGATGGAACTACATCACGACTGATTAGTCCATTAAATGATCAGCATGGCATCACCATAGCTAAAGAAACGATATTTATTTTTAATCGCCACTTTGTAAGCTTCCATGGTGAGTTCATATCCCATAAAAGCTGATACCATGAGCAATAGACTGGTTTTAGGTAAATGAAAATTGGTGATCAGCGAATTGATCAGGGCGAAATCGTGGGGTGGAGAAATAAATACATTGGTCCATCCTGCAGAAGGTTTAAGCATGCCGGTGGTAGTGATCGACGATTCTACGGCCCGTACGGATGTGGTACCAATCGCACAGATCTTACGTCCTTCCTCCTTGGCTTTATTCACGATACGACAAGCATAGTCGTCTACTTCATAGTATTCGGCGTCCATTTTATGTTTCGAAATATCTTCAACTTCAATAGGTCGGAAAGTACCCAAACCGGTATGGAGAGTTACTTCAGCGAAATTGACCCCTTTGATCTCCAGTTTCTTGATCAGTTCGCGACTAAAATGCAATCCTGCTGTAGGAGCGGCCACTGCGCCTTCATTTTTGGCATACACCGTTTGGTAACGCTCTTTATCGTTTTCGTCAGGTTTACGTTTGATATATTTGGGCAAAGGTGTTTCACCCATATTATCAAGTACTGTTTTGAGTTCTTCGTTTGTACCATCAAATAAAAAACGAATGGTTCGTCCGCGTGACGTGGTGTTGTCAACTACTTCAGCCACCAAAGAATTATCGTTTCCGAAATATAATTTATTCCCCACCCTGATTTTACGGGCAGGTTCTACGATTACGTCCCAAAGACGGTTTTGCTTATTTAATTCGCGTAACAGAAAAACTTCGATCTTTGCTCCGGTCTTTTCCTTTCGGCCATATAACCTGGCATTGAAGACCTTGGTATTGTTGGCAATCATTACGTCTTTGTCATTAAAATAACTCAACACATCCTTAAACATCTTATGCTCGATCTTGCCGCTGTCTTTATGCACCACCATGAGCTTGCTTTCGTCTCTGTTTTTTGAAGGAGACTGAGCAATCAGGTTGAGTGGAAGATCGTAAACATATTGGGAAAGTTTCATAGAGAAATTATTATAAGGGCGCAAAGTTAATTAAAATAATACAAAATCGATTAAATTTTAGGCAATGGGCTTTTGCTTGTTTCAATAGGCCGCAGTAGCGATTCCGGCTTACTTTGCAACTTGTTATGGAAAAAGTAAATATTCTCTGGTTGCGTCGCGATCTTCGCTTGTTTGATCAGGCTGCCTTATCGAGTGCCCTGCATGCTGATCTCCCGGTTCAGGTCATTTTTATTTTCGATCGCAACATCCTGCAGGAACTTCCTGTACTTGATCGACGGGTGGATATGATTCACCAGATCCTCCAACAAATCGATCAAACCCTTAAAACCTATGGCAGTCGGTTGTTGTGTTTTCACGACACGCCCCTGGAGGCCTTTAAGAAAATTGTACAGCAATTGAATGTGCAGGCTGTATTTGCCAATCGCGATTATGAACCTTATGCACTGCAACGCGACCGCGAGATCGGGGAATTTCTCCGTACGGAAAACATCTCCTTTTTGACGAGCAAAGACCAGGTGATTTTTGACCAAGATGAAATCGTAAAAGATGATGGAACACCTTATACGGTGTATACCCCTTATAGCAAAAAATGGAAAGCCACTATTGGCGATGCTTCCTTGCCATCATTTTCGTGCCCACTCAATCATTCAACTTTACGTCAATCCAGCGAACCTGTTGCGTTTCCCAGCCTTGAATCGCTGGGCTTCCGCAAGACCGAATTTGTGTATCAGGTGCCAACGTTCGATATCGACCTCATCAAAAACTACCACCTGACCCGTGATAGACCATCGCTGCATGGAACGACAAAACTCAGCATACATCTGCGTTTTGGTACCGTCAGTATCCGCAGTCTTGTAAGGATGGCTATCATGACGAACGAAAAATTTCTGAATGAACTGATCTGGCGCGACTTCTATCAAAATCTGTTGTGGCATTTTCCGCATATGGTTACCCGCGCATTTAAAAAGGAGTATGATGAAGTAATGTGGCGAAACGACCCGGCTGAATTTGAAGTTTGGTGCAAGGGCGAAACGGGTTACCTGATTGTGGATGCCGGCATGCGTGAATTGAATGCAACAGGCTGGATGCATAACCGAGTCAGAATGATCGTTGCTTCCTTTCTGACCAAACATTTGTTGATCGACTGGCGTTGGGGAGAAATTTACTTTGCAGAAAAATTGCTTGACTTTGATCTGGCGTCCAATAACGGAGGCTGGCAATGGGCTGCAGGAAGCGGTGCAGATGCAGCACCCTATTTTAGAATTTTTAATCCTTATCTGCAGACATTAAAATTTGACAATGATCTGGCGTACATCCGGAAATGGGTACCGGAATTTGAATCACCTGCGTATCCGAAACCAATCGTCGATCACGAATTTGCACGCAATCGCTGTCTTGCGGTATACAAAAAAGCACTGAAACGCGATCTGTAATTTTTTAGCATCTTTTATTTACATTTGGCGGTATAAGATGGTTCAAGACGACATTTTTATGCGGCGCTGTCTGCAACTGGCAGTGTTGGGGGCGGGTTATACGGCACCCAATCCCATGGTTGGTGCTGTGTTGGTGCATAACAACCGCATTATAGGCGAAGGGTATCACCGCCGGTTTGGTGCCGCACATGCCGAGGTGGAGTGTTTGAATGCTGTCGCAGAAGTTGATCGCCCCCTGATCAACGAATCGACGCTATATGTATCGTTGGAACCATGTGACCATTTTGGCAAAACGCCCCCCTGTTCGGCATTGATCATTTCGCAGGGAATCAAAAAAGTAGTCGTTGGCTGTACCGATCATTCACCGAAGGTTAATGGACATGGAATTGCAAGGCTTCGCGAAGCAGACATCGATGTAATTTGTGATGTACATAAGGAAGCATGCGAATGGATCAATCGACGTTTCTTTTACAGCAATACATACCAGCAACCATACGTTGTACTAAAATGGGCTGAGAGTGCTGATGGCATAATGGGTTCGACCACACAGCGGATAAAGATCTCCAATTCGTTTTCAGACCGCTTAGTAC
>CAZFKA010000194.1:0-5939 GCA_964519155.1 uncultured Bifidobacterium sp.
GGAAAATGTTGCAGTAGAATCTGGGTCAATAGCCGTATAGGCCATAAAACAGCTACCTTTGCTGTGTTGTATTGTAAAAACCGGTCTCGCGAGAAACGAATCGGTACAAATTTTTTCTTTTAAATAAATGCTGTGCTGGATGTTGGGTTGAGCACCCGAACCGATATTAAAAAACATGAGAACATACGCAAATACTAAAAACTTGCGAAATAAGAGCTTCGATTTCATAGGTGAAGAATTTATTTCAAAGTAAATGTACTTCTTGATAACGAGTTAACACAACCTTTCTTGCAACATTCAAAAATTCACCATCACCTGATGACAAAAAAAAGGCTGTGCATTTCGCTACAGCCCCGATATAAAAAACAAGGCAATACTCCCCTACTTCAAGTGAAAAGTGTATTCGCCGTTAACTTCATCGTTTGACACTTTATCCCAAATCCTGAAACTGACCACAAAAGTTTTGATCGATTTTTTTAATTCGGTGATCGTCGCTTTGAGGGTAATGACACCGGCATCTTCAGCACTGGCCGAACCAATATTCTTGAACAGATCGGGTTCCTCCAGTACGACATTTCCTTCTTCCGTTTCAATCGTTTGCCCGGCACCCAATTGCACTTTACCATCCACTTCTTTCCATCCACTGACAAATAAACGACAAAGTATTTCCTCCCCAATGCCTACCGTATTGTCGTCGCCGATCGCCGTTCCGTCTGTTTTCAGCAACATGGCTTTGGCGACTTTCAGGCCTTTTTCTTCTACCGTAATTCCATTTTTCAATTCGGTATTTACGGGCGCAGCAGGTTTCGATTGTACGTCAGCCGTAGACCCTTTGTCTTTTTCATTCCCCGATGTCGTGCTGCTTTCGCCACAGGCGGCCAGGGTGAACAGAAACACCGGTAGCAGTAAATATTTCATTTTCATGGTTTGATATTTTGGATGAATATACTGTCAAAAAATAACACCTGCAAGTTTCATCTTTCCCGATAACAACAGGTTGGTTTCTGTACACCAAAAATGACGACGTTTACTTCAAATGAAAACTGTAGGAGCCGGTCACATCGGTATTGGCATTTTTATCCCATACTTTAAATTTCACGGTTAGATCGCGGATCTGCTCATTCGATTCGGTCACCGTGGCATTGATCGTCACCACACCCGCGTCTTCAGGACTGGCAGATTCTAATGACGCAAAAAGATCCGGTTGTTCAATCACTACAGTTCCGTCTGCTGTTGTTGCTGTTTGTGTCGCTCCAAGTTTCACGCGACCGTCTACTTCCTTCCAGCCACTGATAAACAAACGGCACAATATTTCTTCTCCGACGGCCACGGTATTATCATCGCCAATTTCGGAACCATCACTGTGCAACAAAGCGGCTTTGGAAACTTTGAGTCCGTGTTACTGAACCGTAATACCGTTTTTCAATTCAGAAACAGTGGATGTCGGTTCGGTGGCTTTGGTTTCTGTACCCGATGTAGTCGTGGAGTTGCTGTCACCGCAGGATGCCAAAACAAGCAGGCAGGCAAAAAGGATCAGAGATTTTCTCATAAGGAATAAAAAATTTCGGTGAAAATAAGTGCTGTCCGTAAACCGACCGCAATTGACAAGCGGCAAATAAGCGAATTATCCAAATTTGGATATTCCGCTACACGAGCGATCAAAAAAAAGGTTGCTTATGAAATTATTGTCCGAGTATCCATGCAAAAATGAGCGGCGCCACGATGGTCGCATCACTTTCGATGATAAATTTCGGTGTATGAATATCCAGTTTGCCCCAGGTAATTTTTTCGTTGGGAACCGCACCACTGTAGGAACCATAGGAGGTAGTAGAATCAGAGATCTGACAGAAATAACTCCAAAACGGAACCCCTTCCCATTCAAGATCCTGATACATCATCGGAACTACACAAATAGGAAAATCGCCGGCAATGCCTCCACCGATCTGAAAAAAACCAACACCCTTACCGCCACTGTTGTTGCGATACCAATCAGACAACCATACCATATACTCAATACCACTTTTAACCGTCGATGCTTTCAGTTCGTTTTTGATGACATAGGAGGCAAATATATTACCCATGGTGCTGTCTTCCCAACCCGGGCAGATGATGGGAATATTTTTTTGCGCAGCAGCTAACATCCAGCTATTTTGCGGGTCTGTATCGTAATATTGTTCCAAGGCACCACTGAGCAAAATTTTATACATAACTTCATGCGGAAAATAGCGTTCCCCCTTATCGTCGGCATTTTTCCATTCTTTAAAAATATGCGACTGCATTCGTCTGAAGGCTTCTTCTTCGGGAATGCAGGTATCAGTCACCCGATTGTAATGGTTTTCAAGTAAATCCCATTCCTCCTGAGGACTGAGATCGCGATAGTTGGGAACACGTTTATAATGCGTATGGGCTACCAGATTCATGATATCTTCTTCGAGGTTTGCGCCTGTGCAAGAGATGATCTGCACTTTGTCTTGCCTGATCATTTCGGCAAGCGAAATTCCTAATTCTGCCGTACTCATGGCACCGGCTAAAGTGATCATCATTTTTCCGCCTTCCAGCAGATGTTGTTCGTATCCTTTGGCGGCATCCACCATTGCAGCTGCATTAAAATGCAGATAATTTCGTTCCATGAATTGTGAAATCGGGCCCCTGTTGGTCATAATATTTTTTTGCTGCAAATATATCGGTTGTAGCTGAATTCCCTGCAGGAATTGAACATAAATATCACACAGGATGGCAATCAGTTATTTGTAGACAACTACTACTCGACCAAATCGAAATCGATCTGCTTTTTCACTAAATTGGTTGAAACAACTTTAACCCTTACGGCTTGCCCCACCTGATATTTTCGACCGGTACGACGGCCCACGATCGCATATTCTTCTTCCATATATTTGTATTCGTCCACTTGCGGAAGATTGATCAACGAAATAAATCCTTCGCAGCGTTGCTCCAGGGTTTGTGCCCAGAAACCAAAATTAGATACACCACTGATTGTAGCATCAAATTCGTCTCCAATATATTTTTGCATAAATTCAACCTGCTTATATTTCGTTGCATCTCTTTCGGCATCCATGGCCTTACGCTCCTTCTCGCTGCAATGTTGACAACGTTCATCCATTTGCGGGTCAGGCTTTACTTGTCGATCGAGGCATTGTTGCAAAATACGATGTACAAGTATATCCGGATAACGTCTGATGGGTGAAGTAAAATGACAATAGTGACTGAAAGCCAATCCGTAGTGTCCAATATTATCGGTGCTGTAAACAGCCTTTGCCATGGTGCGAATACCGAGCATATGCAAAATATGATGTTCAGGATGTTGGTCGGTTTGCGACAGCATGGTATTAAACGAACGGGCAATGGCATCCGGGCTGCTCAAATCGAAACGGTAACCAAATTTTGCAGCAAAAACCGCAAAAGGTTGCAGTCGGTCGAGATTAGGCGAATCATGCACACGATAGGGAAAAGGAATATCCTTACCCTTTATTTTTGTTGCACTCACAAACTCTGCAATCCGGCGATTTGCCAGCAACATCAATTCCTCAATCAGTTGATGCGATTCTTTGCTTTCTTTTACCACAACCGATTCAGGCACCCCTTGTTCATCAAGGATAAAACGCGCTTCTTCAGAAGTAAAATTGATCGCTCCTTGTTTAAATTTCTCGCGTCGAAGGGTTTGAGAAAAATTGTTGAGCAGCAAAATAATATCGGCATGATCGCCCTGACCGGATTCAATGATTTGTTGTACTTCTTCATAAGTAAACCTGCGGTTCGAATGTATCAGGGTTCTGCCGATCCATTGCGCAAGGACCTCTGCATGGTCGTTCATTTCAAACACGATCGAAAAGGTGCATTTATCTTCCTGCGGACGAAGTGAACACAATTCATTTGAGATCACTTCTGGTAGCATCGGCAATACCTGATCGGGCAGATAAACCGACGTGGCTCTTTCGTATGCTTCAGTATCTAAAGCGGTGCCGGGTCGTACGTAATGCGATACATCAGCGATATGCACACCGATTTGGTGACGGCCGTTTTTCAACAACTGATAAGAGATGGCATCATCAAAATCCTTGGCATCATGCGGATCAATGGTAATCGTAAACACATCGCGCATATCCTTTCTGGCGGCAAGGTCATCCTCGTTGATTGTCTGTCTGATCTGCTTCACTTCATTCAGTACCGTTTGGGGGAACTCGAGCGAAAAACCCTGTTGCAATAAAATTTCTTTCATGGCGATTTCATTGGCCTGAAACCCGGTCAAAACGCTGGTGATTTCACCTTCGGGATTTTTTTGCTTTTCATTCCAATCAGTGATCTTAACCACAACGCGATCGCCATTTTTCAGGCCCCGGCTATTTTTTTCGTTGATAAATACGTCCTTATTGAAGGAAGGATTATCGGGAACGACAAAAGCGAAATTCATATTCAGATCAACAGTGCCGATCAGTTCGCTTTGTCCTCGTTTAATAATGGCGGTTACCAAGCCCTCCGGTTTCTGCCCTGAACGGTTGGTTTTAATGATAGCCACGCTTACGGTATCACCGTGCATAGCGTTCCGGATATTCTCTCGTTTAATTCTGATATCCTGTTCGTATCCTTCCACTACCACATAACCATTTCCTTGCGCGGTAATTTCAATTTTTCCGTTCACGGTCACTACTGACGCGTTTCGGCTCTTTTTGGCAGAAGCTTTTGTTTTTGTCGATGGCTTTCTGCTCGTTTTTTTTATTTTGTTCATTCAATTTAATTTTCACCGGTGGTCAATAATAAGCCTGTGCGTTTGGCTGAATGTTCACCGGTGGTACCATTCAGCCCTCGTTGATCGCCTGATCAATTTGTGGAGGAATAATTTCTTCAACATAGGAGGTGATCTGGCGATTAAATTTTTCGCCCTCATCAAATAAGAAGTCAACATGGATCGCTTGTGCATAAAATGGCAGACGATATTCGAAAATCTTATCTTTCAATAACATCAAACGGGAAGCATCTTTTTCCGTTGTAATGATGATTTTGTTATCGGTTGCAATGTGTTGGAAAGCCTGGTTAATTTCATCAATATCATCGAAGGTAAAATAATGATGATCTTTGTATTCAAGTTGAAAGACTTCTGCGAAGTTATTCTTCAAATGCTGCAGCAAAGGTAATGCATTTGCAATTCCCGTCACCAAAAGAATTTTTGTTTCGTTGTTGAACGCTTGATGTACAGTAGTAAGGGGGTAAATATGCTTGTAATGGATGGTGGTGAAATAGAGTGTTTGATTGGGTTGTGGTGCAATTTCGTTGCCCAGGCGGTCGCGTTCGCCGGTACTAAGATCGGGTGGGCATTTCGTTACGATAATAATTTCCGCCCGTTGGGCTCCTCCCCTTCCTTCACGCAATAAGCCGAAAGGCATAACATGATCGCGTGTATATAAACGGTCGAAATCGCTCAATAAAATATTTAAGCCGGCTCGAACAGTGCGGTGTTGAAACGCATCGTCGAGTAGTATGATCTGTATACCCGGGCGGTTCTGCAGTAAAAAAGGAATCGCCGTCATCCGCTCTTCGGCTACACAAACCGTGATCTGTGGGTATTTGGCCATAAACTGGTAAGGCTCGTCGCCGATATCTCTTGCATTTGTACTCACATCGGCAATTTTGAATCCCCTTGTATATCTTCGGTAACCGCGACTCAGGGTTGCCAACTGGTATTGGCCTGATAATAGTTCGATAAGATATTCAATATGCGGACTTTTACCGGTTCCGCCGACAGTAATATTACCGACACAAATCACGGGCAGACTAAATTTTATGGATGAGATCAATTTCCAGTCGTACATTTTATTTCGTATCCATACCACTAGTCCGTACAATAAAGCGAACGGTAACACCAAATATTTCAGCAGGCTCAGGATGGTTTTCTTAATCATGTGGATGTTCAACAAGTATTAAAG
>CAZFKA010000195.1:0-5837 GCA_964519155.1 uncultured Bifidobacterium sp.
ATTCTGTTCGTAAGGAAGAAAGGGCCGAAAAGCGCATATGGGTCGTACAGCCATTTGAAAAGTCGAGACTGATCGCCAACAGATCGGTTTGTGGGGCAAAAATTTTTGCCTGTCGTACATTGATCGATTTGATATCGCTGCGAAAAAGATAGAGTAAAACGTGAACATATCGTTGTATCGTTTCGTTAAGATTTTCGTTCAAGCGACTGATTTCCTCAGGGGGATACGCAATGTGTATGTCGATCAGACTGGGATTGACAATGAGATTTTTATGGGTTGTAAATAAGACAGAGAAATCATCGGTCGGTAATACGGCACAATATAAATTTCCTTCATTGGCAATATCGTATATTTCATGCATTTCCTGGGCGGAAAGATGGGCGTGTTCGATAAAAACATACCGACCACTTTTTAATGCCAACTTCACCAGCGGGAGTATTTCGGCACTCACCGACTCAAATACCAGTCGTTCACAGTGCAATAAGATTTCTTCAAAAGTAGGGTTGTTTTCCTTAATCGCGTCAATGCTGCATTCGGGATAAACATTCACATGAGAGAACTGTTTGAGGGCTAGTAGGTAGGTATGGTAAAATGATGTCGATCCGATCAACCCAATTTTCATCATATTCGCCGTTTCTTTTTAGTCATCATATGTTGCTAAACCACCGTCCCCACCATCATTAGCTTACTTTCATCATCCAATGATAAGTATCTTCTCTTTTGCCATAACGAATATCCGCAATTTGTTTAGACACCCATTTCGAAATTTCCCATTCTTCCACGGGAGGCAATTCCATGGTTTGCCCATCATAATAAAATTCAGCGATCGGTGCAATTACAGCGGCTGTACCGGTTCCAAAAGCTTCTTTTAATTCACCTTTATAATAATATTCACGCACCTCGTCGATGGTAATGGGGCGTTCTTCCACAATAATATCTCGTTCTCTGAGCAATTTAATCACACTGTCGCGGGTGACGCCCGCAAGTATTGTTCCTCCACTCAGGTCGGGTGTCACCACTTTATTGTCGAGTACAAAAAACACGTTCATGGTGCCAATTTCATGGATGTATTTATGTTCAATGCCATCTGTCCACAAGTTCTGATCGTACCCAAGTGCTTTCACTTCAAGCATTGGCAACATACAGGCTGCATAATTGCCGGAAGCCTTGGTAAATCCGATACCACCGGGGAATGCCCGTACATATTTATCCTGAACATAAATCTTGGTGGGTTTATTGTAATACTGCCCGGCGGGTGAAGTAATGATCATAAACCGAAAACGCTCCGCGGGTTTGACCCCGATAAATTCGTCGATTGCGAACATGAAGGGTCTGATATATAAAGAGCAACCTTCTGTTTCAGGCACCCAATCGCGATCGAGCGCTACCAGTTCCTTCATGCCTTCCACAAAAATCTCTTCGGGCACATGCGGCATCGCCAGACGTTCGGCAGAAATATTAAATCGTTTATTGTTATCTTTTGGTCTGAAAATAGATACCTCACCACGCATATTTCGGTAGGCTTTTACCCCTTCAAATATTGATTGTCCGTAGTGGATAAATGTGGTGGCCGGGCTGATACTGATATTGCCATACGGCACAATTTTTGGGGTCTGCCAGGCACCGTCGATATAATCGGCGATCAGCATATGGTCAGAATAACTTTTGCCAAATTGAATATTGGATGCGTCAACTTCGTTTGCCCTGCTGGCTTCTACTTTTGAGGTGAGGATATTCATACTCGTGGATTTTAGGTAAGAAGGATACTTTGCAAAAAAACAAAAAATATTCCATATTTGCTAAATGAATCATGCTGAATTACTCCCCGTATATAATGAGATGCTTTTTGACATCTCTCCTAATTCGCAGCAAAATGTACGGGAAATAGGAGATTTTCAGCAAAAAGTGATGGCTATTGTTCATCAAAAAGTCTGGAATTCGGAGAATGAAGTTTTTATTAAGAAAATTCTGCAATCCTGTGGATTATCCGAAGAGGGTTACCGGGTGTCGATACTGGCCGATTCATCCTACCTGTTTGAAACCATCAACCGGGCCGGCCCCCATGTTTTATTTTTATTTGGATTTGCCCTGCAATCAGATTTTTTTAAAAGCAATAGATCCTTATACAAACCGTTTACCTTCAATGGGATAAAAGTGGTCATGGCCGATGAACCTGATGTGGTGCGGTTGGATAAAGAAAAGCGACTGATGTTGTGGAACCAATGTATCAAACCTCTGTTTAATATTGCATGACAACATTTGTTTTTTGCACTCAAAATCAGCATAAGATCCGCGAAGTATCGCAAATTATGGATGCTTCATTCAATTTTCTCAAGATGTCGGACGTCGGATATTTTGATAACATCGAGGAACCCTTTTTCACACTGGAAGAAAATGCGGCTATCAAAGCCAAAACTGTTTTTCAGTTTTGTGGAATGACTTGTTTTGCTGAAGATACCGGCTTATTCATTCACGCATTGCATGGCGAACCCGGTGTGTTGTCGGCACGCTATGCCGGTGAGCCGACTGATGCTAAGAGAAACATCGATAAGGTTTTACAGGGGCTTGAAGGCGTGAAAGACCGAAAAGCTTATTTCAAAACCGTTATCAGTCTGGTCAGTACTAAAGGAGAGTGGTATTTTGAGGGAATTTGTAATGGACAAATCGCTACCGAAATTTCCGGTCAAGATGGTTTTGGCTACGACCCTATCTTTATTCCGGATGCTTTTGCAACGACGTTTGCCGATTTGGATCCTATGACAAAAAATTCGATTAGTCATCGTAAAAAAGCCTTCGACTCCTTTGCCGATTTTTTGCATAATCATACTGAATTATTTTCAAATGAGAGTTAAAATTAAATTTGACGCGCCCTTCATTTTTTACACGGATATTCCGGTACGAATCAGTGATATCAATTATGGCGGTCATGTGGGAAACGATCGTATTTTATCAATAATCCATGAAGCTCGTTTGCAAATGCTTGCTCAATGGCAGTTTACTGAATTAGATGCCGGCGGTTTTGGTTTGATTATGGCTGATAGTGCCATTCAATATAAAGCAGAAGCCTTTTATGGGGATATTCTTACTGTAGCGATCAGTGTGGAAAATATTCGGTCGGTTTCTTTTGATCTGCTGTATCGGCTCACGACACAGCGTAGCAGCCTAACTTGTGATATTGCCTTTGCAAAGACCGGAATGGTCAGTTTTGATTATCAAGATCGAAGAATTGTTGATATCCCTGCGCGGCTTGCCGAAAAACTTTCTTAGAGCAGTTATTACGGTTCCTGAAAAGGCAATTGTAGACTCACATCTCGTTGTTTAATCGAGCACAATCGCAAGGGAAGCACAAGGGACTATTTTTTGACAATAATTTGCTGATATTTTTTTGAGCTCGTGTATGATCGGCGTTTATGCTGATTTCGAATTCGAAAAGTTATACACATTCAATTATATCAAACATATGATGGGTTGGTTTGCAATAGTTTAAATGTTAGGATATTTGTTAGCATTTCCAATTTTGTTAATGGATGAAAATAAAAAGTCGTTAGGGATTAAATTTAGCTTCCTCAACTTTTAATATTTAATGCACAAATCATTTCGAATCATTATATGGGTATCGATCCTGCTTTCATCGTACCACAGATTATTTGCCACGCATGCGGCGGGGGGCGAACTGATTTACGAACTGGTTCCCAATACAAGTAATCAATACAAGTTTACATTCAAATTTTACCGCGACTGTAGTGGAACAGTCGAACCGGCTACGTTTGATATGTGTTATAGCAACAGTTGTGGTGTAGTCAACCAGCAAGTAACCCTGACCAAGATCGTCGGCAATTTGCCAAATGGCCAACCGAATGGCTCGATGGTACAAACCGGATGCAATAATGTGCCTACTGTTTGCAAGGGGGGAGCGTTAGCCGGCTATCGCGAATGGTGGTATACGGGTAATGTTACGCTTACCACGACCTGTAATTTCTGGCGATTCTGGGTTACCTTATGTTGCCGGAATAACGGTATCGGCAATTTGGTCAATTCGGGAGCACAAAGTATTTTCATAGAGGCTACATTCAATAATAATTTCAATTTCAACAGTTCGCCGAATATCATCTCGCCACCTATCGCTTATTACTGCGTCAATCAATCATCCTTCGCCTATTACACTGCAAATGATCCTGACGGCGATTCCTTAGTATATGAATCGTTTACTCCGCAAACTAACCCTGCCGGTTGTGCCAATTATGCGCCAACAAATATTTTTATGGCGCCCTATACTGTGGCAGACCCCTTTCCGACGAATAATACTTTTTTTGTAAATCCGGGAAATGGCGTAATAACTTTTACGCCAAACACCTTGGGTAAATGGGTTTTCACGGTTAAAATAAAAGAATATAGAAACGGGCAATTGATTGGCTATACTATGCGTGATATTCAATTTGTTGTGTCAAATTGTAATTTTCCAAATCCATTATATGTTTTAGGCGTGTATCCCCCTATAGTATGTAGCGGTGGAACTACAACATTAAGTGCCTATGGGTTTGGCGGTGTGCCACCCTATCAGTTTAAAGTCAATGCAGGGCCTTATCAAGCCAATAATCAATTTCCGGGATTAACAGCGGGAACCTATACGATTACTGTATTGGATGCGTCAAGTTGCACAGCTACATCGGTTATCAATATTACCCAGCCTCCTCCCATTCAGGTTGCTGCTGCTGCCATACCGATATTGTGTAATGGGGGGACTACCACAATATTTAGCATTGCAAATGGGGGGCAGCTTCCCTATCAGTATAAATTAAATGCCGGTCCTTATCAGTTGGCGAATAATTTTCCGAATACACCCGCAGGAGCTTATGTGGTGACGGTGAAGGATGCAAATAATTGTACAGGAAATACACTGATTATTTTGAGCCAACCGCCACCAATCAATGTGAATATTTCAAACAGCCCATTGTCGTGTAATGGACTAACCACCCTCACGGTTAACGCAAATGGTGGGGTACCTGCTTATCAGTACAAGTTAAATGCTGGTCCATATCAACCTTCGAATCAGTTTTTGAATGTAGGGCAGGGGATATATACCATAACCGTGCAGGATGCTAATGGATGTACGGTGACTTCATCTTATACTATCCTGCCGGTCAATGGTCTTACGGTTACAGTAAATAATATTGTGAATGTTTCTTGCAATGGTCAATGTAACGGGTCATCACAATCCCTTGCCAGTGGCGGTGCTCCTCCATATTCTTATGCAATATCAGCGCCGGGCATAGCTAACCCACAAACGGGTGTCAATACAGCCCTTTGCGCAGGGATCTATACAGTTACGGTGACAGATGCGAACTTGTGCACGGCTACAACAACTTTTATGGTCAGCGCACCAGCAGCATTGAATGTAGTTGTGACGAATATCGTTAATGTGAGCTGTAATGGTATGTGTAACGGTACAGCACAATCGCTTGCATCGGGCGGTACTATGCCCTATATTTATTCGATTTCTGCTCCAGGGGTGGTTAATCAAAATACCGGCGCAAATACGAATCTTTGTGTTGGGATCTATACGGTTATGGCAACTGATGCCCATAACTGTACAGCAACAACAACTTTTACCATCACCCAACCCCCAACTTTGAGCATCACCGTATCGGGCATCACGAATGCAACTTGTTATGGTTCATGCAATGGCACGAGTCAGTCGAACGCGGCGGGCGGTACCTTGCCGTATACCTATGCGATTTCTGCACCGGGTGTAACGGTACCGGCCACGGGAGCGAACTCGGCATTGTGTGCCGGTACGTATACGGTGACAGTGACGGACGCGAACGGCTGTACGGCAA
>CAZFKA010000196.1:0-5810 GCA_964519155.1 uncultured Bifidobacterium sp.
ACCCTGAACAGCGAGACTTCACAGGCTGCCCTTTCGCAGTTCATGACGAAATTTCCAAACACCAAGCATGTGATGTATGATGCCATATCGTACAGCGGTATGCTTGATGCAAATATGGCCTCTTTTGGTCAGAGAGCCATCCCGACCTATCGTTTCGATAATGCAAAAGTGATCGTAAGTATTGGTGCCGACTTTTTAGGCACTTGGCTAAATCCGGAAATTTTCTCGGGTCAATATGCCAAATCAAGAAGAATCAGCGCGAAGCAACTCGAAATGAGCAAGCATTATCAAATTGAAGGGATCATGAGTCTTACCGGTGGCAATGCCGATGAGCGTGTCACTTGTCTCCCTTCGCAATATGGGGCGGTGGCTCTGGGTATTTTCAATGCTTTAAACGGAACAGCAGCCAATATCAGTCCGGCAGTAAATGACATGATCAAAAAGATTGCAGCGGATTTGAATGCACACAAGGGCAATGCCCTAGTGGTTTGCGGAAGCAATGATGTAAATATCCAAACCGTTGTCAATGCCATCAATAATGCGATTGGCGCATACGGAACAACAATTTCGTTTGGCAGTGTCAACAATACCAAAAAAGGGAATGATACCGAAATGAATGCCTTTGCTGAAGCCTTAAAAGCGGGTACTGTTGGGGGGGTAATGTTTTATGATTGTAACCCGGCTTACGACAATATCAATGCGAAAATTATCAAAGACGCATTGCCAAAATTAAAATTATCGGTTTCTTTCAACGATCGCATGGATGAAACCACTCAATTGTGTAAAATACAGGCACCTTCGCATCACTGGCTCGAAAGTTGGGGTGACGCTTCATCGCATTCCGGATTTGTATCCATGATACAGCCGACGATTTCACCCTTATTCAAAACACGGGCGTGGGAAGAATCATTGCTCAAATGGGCAGGTGACCAGACTTCACATTACGACTTTGTAAAAAATTACTGGACGAACAAACTCGGCGGCCAGGCGGCTTTCGATGCTGCCATCCAAAAAGGGGTGGTTGAGCCGGAAAGTATACCTATGTCCGGTGCAAGTTTCACCGGAAATCTTGCCACAGCAAGCGCTGCAATTGCCGCTAATAAAGCTGTTGCGGGTAAAGTGGAACTCGTACTTTACGATAAAATAGGTATCGGACGTGGCGCGTCATGGAGCAATAATCCTTGGTTGCAGGAAATGCCCGACCCGGTAACAAAATGTACCTGGGACAATTATGTATTGATGTCACCCAATCGTGCAAAATCAATGAAGGCGGAACTTACCGACCTGAACGAAGTTGAACGAGATAAAAAAGTATTCTCAATTAAAGCCAACGGAACGGAAGTAAAATTACCCGTATTGGTTTTACCGGGTGTACACGATGATGTTATTGGTATTGCAGTAGGCTATGGCCGTGAAAAAGGAGCCGGTCTCGCTGCTGCCGGCACAGGGGTGAATGCCTATCCCTTGGTGAGCAAAGATGCAAACGGCAATCCTGCTTTTTATGCATCTAATGTAGAATTGGCCAATACCGGTCAAACTGCTGAATTGGCTATCACCCAGACGCATCATAGTTACCAGAATGATCGTCCGATTATCCATGAATTTACTTTTGACGAATTCAAAAAGGATCCGAACGAACTGTATAATGAAAGAAAACATCACTTAGAGCATTTTACCCATAGCTTCGATCATCCTCATGAAGAAGGACATGCCGATGCAAATGGGGCAGCACATGGTGAGGCCGCACATACGGAAGCCCATGTACCCACCAAGACTGAAGAAGATTGGCAGCAGGCCTATCGCGAAAATGGTACATTGTATCCAAATCATGAAGCGTTGGGTATGAAATGGGGTATGAGTATCGATTTGAATGCTTGTACTGGCTGTGGCGCTTGCACAATTGCCTGTCAAGCTGAAAATAATGTGTCTGTGGTGGGTAAAAAGCAAATCATGATGGTACACGATATGCATTGGTTGCGTATCGACCGTTACTTTGCCGGTGATCCAACAAAACCGGATTCTATTCAAACGCTGTTCCAACCAATGTTGTGTCAGCATTGCGACAATGCACCCTGCGAAAATGTATGTCCGGTAAATGCAACAAATCACAGCAGTGAAGGCATTAATCAAATGGCTTATAACCGTTGCATCGGTACCCGTTACTGCGCCAACAACTGTCCGTATAAAGTACGTCGTTTCAACTTGAGAGACTGGAATGAAGCAGATTGTTTCGAAGGAAATGTTTACCAGGACGGCAAACGCGATGATATCAATAATGATATTACCCGTATGGTGTTGAATCCTGACGTAACCGTTCGGAGTCGTGGGGTGATGGAAAAATGTAGCTTCTGCGTTCAAAGATTACAAGGAGCTAAAGCAACTGCCAAAAAAGAAGGCCGAACCATGAAAGATGGAGAGGCACGTACAGCTTGCCAACAGGCTTGCCCGACTCATGCGATCGTATTTGGTAATGTAAATGATAAAGAAAGTGCGATTTACAAATTAAGATACGAAGAGCAGAAAGAACGTGTATTTCATGTCTTGGAAGAGATTCACACGTTGCCCAACATCAATTATTTATCTAAAATCAGAAATGCAAGTGTATTGCAAAGTGCAGACCCTGAAAAGGCAAAACACGCAGAACCTGCAGAACACGCTAAACATTAATAATATTTATCTAACAAGGGTTTAAAGCCGTTTGAAGAAAAAAACAATAAGATATGCATTTAAAGTACGAATCGACAATTAGGGAAGCACTCGTAGATGGGAACAAGAGTTATCATCAGGTAACTGAGGATATATGCGCTCCCATCGAAGCCAAACCGACCCGTCTCTGGGCCATAGGTTTCTGGTTATCAGTTTCGCTTTTATTATTTGGGATTTTTTGCGTGACATGGGAGGTATATTGGGGCACCGGTGTTTGGGGTTTGAACAGAACGATCGGATGGGGTTACGATATTACCAACTTCGTATGGTGGATCGGTATCGGACATGCCGGAACCCTTATTTCCGCTATCTTGTTATTGTTCCGTCAGGGATGGCGTACCGGCGTAAACCGCGCTGCTGAGGCGATGACAATTTTTGCCGTAATGTGTGCCGGTCAATTCCCGATTTGGCATATGGGACGTGTATGGAATGCCTTCTTTGTGTTACCCTACGGAAATACAAGAGGACCCTTATGGCCAAACTTCGTTTCACCCTTGTTGTGGGACGTGTTTGCGATCTCCACTTACTTTACTGTATCGCTGTTATTCTGGTATTCTGGTCTGGTACCCGACTTTGCTACACTACGCGACAGAGCAAAAACCAAATTCAGGAAAATGGCTTATGGATTCGCGTCTTTTGGCTGGGCTGGGAGCGCTAAACATTGGCAGCGTCATGAAATGTTATCTCTGGTATTGGCCGGTTTGAGTACGCCACTAGTATTGTCGGTTCATACCATCGTATCCTACGACTTTGCGACGTCTATTATTCCGGGCTGGCATACCACTATCTTTCCGCCCTACTTTGTTGCCGGTGCGGTATTTTCAGGTTTTGCGATGGTACAAACCTTATTGGTACTGACCCGTAAAGTGTTGAATTTGCAAGAGTATATCACCATCGGTCATATCGAAGCGATGAATAAAGTGATTGTGTTGACAGGTTCTATCGTAGGGGTGGCTTATCTGACCGAGTTATTTATTGCATTTTATAGTGGAGTTTTATGGGAAGCAGAAGCTTTCCGTTTGCGTGTACTCGGACCTTATTGGTGGGCTTATTGGGCGATGATGACCTGCAATGTGGTATCTCCGCAGTTGTTCTGGTTTAAAAATCTCCGCCGAAATATTTGGTTCACATTCTTCATGAGTATCGTGGTTAATATTGGGATGTGGTTTGAACGTTTTGTAATCATGATGACCTTGCACCGCGATTATCTTCCTTCAAGTTGGTCGTATTATATTCCGACCTGGCCTGAGGTTGGGTTTTTCCTCGGCACATTTGGGCTGTTTTTCACTATGTACTTCCTTTTTGCCAAATATGCCCCGGTTATCGCGATAGCGGAAATTAAGTTTATCCTCAAAACCAGTGGACAAAACTTTAAGGATAAAATGAATACAATTGAAGAAAAATCAGATGAACATTTTGCTGAGGAACAATTAAGTCATCATCATTAAATCGATGTAAGGATTAGGAGACGAATGAGGATTAAAAATTAATAATTAAAAACCTGAAACGAAAAACATGAGTATAAAAAAATTTGCAGTGGCAGCCTTCGACGACGAAGCCGTTTTGTTTCCAGCTGTAAAAAAAGTACGGAGCGCAGGCTATAGAATCCACGACGTGTATACGCCTTTTGCGGTACACGGCCTTGATGAGGCGCTGGGCGAAAAAGAAAGTGATTTGCATATCGCTGGTTTCATTTATGGTATCACGGGCACCAGCACCGCTTTGGGATTCATGAGCTGGATTTTTACAACCGATTGGCCACAAAACTTCGGTGGTAAACCCCATTTCCCTTTGCCCGCTTTCATTCCCATTACTTTTGAGTTGACGGTATTATTTGCTGCAGTGGGTATGGTACTTACTTTTTGCTATCTCAATCAAATCATGCCCGGTGTGAAAAAGCACATTTTTCATCCACGACAAACCGATGATAAATTTGTGATGGTGATAGAAGTTAACGACAACAATGCTGCAGAAACGGAGGCATTTCTCAAATCAACAGGCGCTGAGGAAACCAATATACAAATTGCAGAATCTGACTGGTGGTACGGACGATTTGATAAAAAAGAAGATTACGAAATTCAACAACAATTAGCATAATCAACATGAAAAAAAGTTTAATAGTTATACTGTTTGTATCGCTCGGTACTTTTCTGATTTCTTGCAGTGAGTATAACAGAAAACCCGGTCGGGTCTATGCCCCCGATATGTTTTATTCAAAAGCCATTGATTATTACAACGACACCACAACGATTGGCAAGCAGGGTGGTCATTACAACAAAATGCCTGTGCCCGGAACGATTGCACGTGAGCAAGCCTTGCCCGATCATATTATGGAAAATGATACATTGGCGGCTGATGCACATGCCTGCAATATCGCTTTGGCCGAAAAAGATGTTGAAGAAGGAAAAAGATTATATATGATTTATTGTGGTATTTGCCACGGTACCGCACTCGATGGAAATGGTCCATTGTATGCCAGCGGAAAATTTGCAGCGATGCCAGCAAATCTGAAAGGGGGTGCCAAATACCTGGCCATGTCGCCCGGACGCATTTACCACAGTATCGTTTATGGAAAAAATATGATGGGCTCTTATGCCAGCCAACTGGATACCAAGCAAAGATGGCAGGTGGTGGCGTACATCAAAAAAATACAAAGCGAAAATGGCGGTGCGCCGTTTACCATGTTAGGCAGTGCAACCGGTGCCGGAAAAGATTCGGTGAAAGTGGATGCCAAGCCCGCAGCCGAACCAAAAACAGAAGAGAAAGAATCAAACGAACATAAATAATTAAGATCATTCATTAAATAAATATTTGAGATGTTAAATCAACAGTTTAAAGTCCCTGCAAAACTCAAAACCACCAGTATGGTGCTATTAGGGATTGGTGTACTTACTTTAATCGCGGGAGTGATATTTTTGCTTTTTTCAAAGAATACGGATGAAGCGCTCCGCCAGCTTGATCAAAATCGGTTTTGGGCAGTATTGTTGCAAAACAGCGTCTTTTTCCTCTTAATTTGCTTGGCGAGCGTTTTTATTTTGAGCGGTGTTTCACTCGCACAGGGCGCCTGGATTGTCTCTTTCCGGCGTATACCCGAAGCGATAGGT
>CAZFKA010000197.1:0-5807 GCA_964519155.1 uncultured Bifidobacterium sp.
CACGGGGTTGAAATATGTCGATCATTTTGTAGGCAATGTGGGATGGAACCAGATGAATCCCTGGGTAAAATTTTACGAAGATGTGATGGGCTTCCGCAATATTCTGAGTTTCGATGATAAAGATATTAGTACGGAGTACAGCGCACTCATGAGTAAGGTAATGAGTAACGGCAGTGGATTCGTCAAATTTCCGATCAATGAACCGGCAGAAGGTAAAAAGAAAAGTCAGGTAGAAGAATACCTCGATTTTTATGAAGGAGAAGGCGTACAACATATTGCCGTGGCGACAAATAATATTATTGAAACCGTGACTGACCTGAAAAGCCGTGGCGTTGAATTTCTGAAAATACCGGCCAACTATTACGAAAATGTACTCGACCGCGTAGGACATATCGATGAAGATCTGAAACCTTTGAGCGAACTGGGGATCCTGATCGATCGCGATGACGAAGGCTATTTATTGCAGATCTTTACCAAACCGGTTGAGGATCGCCCGACCATGTTTTTCGAAATTATTCAACGTAAAGGCGCCAAAAGTTTTGGAAAGGGTAATTTCAAGGCCTTGTTTGAAGCCATTGAATTGGAACAGGCAAACCGGGGCAATTTGTAATTACAAGATGCCAGCCAATATTGGTGAGGCAAGCACAGCAATCGGGTTGAACAATTGCAGAATGGTCTGCGCGTTAGTCGTTATCGTTCTCGCCCAGACTGATACCGATGATGCCGCCATTAATACCGATACGGATGCCATATACCGGACTTTTAAAATTGGTATAACCGGCAACTCCATCGACCCGAAGGAAACGCAGAAATTTATAGCCGATATTTTCGAGACCAAGCGATAGTTCCATGTAATTGTTATTGCTGTTGACATAATATGTATTCGTAGCTGCTACCATATACCATTTTAAACGGCGAAACAGCGGGATACGGTTTGTAAGCATTCCCAAAAAATGATGTTCCGCATTGAGCGTTGCGTAGAGTGGCTCGGTATTGCTGTTGAGATAATAGGGCGACAATTGAAAGCTATTCATATAAGGGGATGCCAATATGATCTGGTTGCCATTGAAATGCGTATAATCAGCCAAATAAGTGCTGGTATTGTGTATAAAACCTCCAACATTGACCCGGTAAGCAAATGTTCCCCACAAATTGAGACGCATATCGTCGCGCATGCCGGCCTGCCATTTACTGAAATTTACATCACTTCCCCAAACCGGCAGCCCGAGTGAAAATCCGAGCGAAAAAACAGGATAACGTGAAGCAGTGGCCACCACGCGGTCGGGATATTTAATGTATTTTCGGCCAGGTTGATAAGTGGTATTCAGGCTATACACCAAGGCTTCATGGGTAGTCTCCATGACATTGGCAATTTCAACGGGATAATTTTCCGTAAACATCACATCATTTTTCCTGACTGAATAAAGGTTGGTATTGTACAGGGGTTGCCGGGCCTGAAAACTCAACTGATTGACAATACTCAAACCGCCGATATGCTGGTATTGCCAACGCAAACTTCCAAACCAGGCCTGATAAAATTTCAGGTAATTTCGGCCATACAGCAAAGTGTAAGCAGAATTAATCAGTGCATTAACCGGTTCTGCATTGTTGTACTGAAACACATAACGGCCGGCACTCAGACTGATTTGCGATTTATTGGTTTTTCCAAAATACAAATGATTGCTCAGTTTCGCATTAAACTGTTTGTTACTGATTCCGTATCGCATCCGTAACGTACTCTGAAAACGCGTATCATCGGTTATCTGTTTGCGTACAGTACCGCCGTAGGTATAGTTTAATCCTTCTACCGTATTCCAGTTAAAATTGTCAAGCGATATCATCGGCATCGTACGCAGGGTTATACCTGAATCGATCTTTTTTTTGAACCCTTTAAATACAAAAGAACGAAACGTGTTTTTATATACCACAGTGGTATCAGGCTTTGCTTTTTCTATACTGTCCTTTTTCACATAATCGGCCTTTTCTTCCTCGTTGAGTGGTACCGGTCTAATAGTATCCCAGTACACGATAGTATGCTTGAGTGCATCTTTATCATATTCTTTCACATATTTGTTGAAAGTTGCTTTTTCATCGAATGAAAAATCATAGTCGGTAAACACATTCACAAAGTTTCCGGTAATACCAAAGCCCAGCAATTTGAGTTTGATCAAAAAAGACTGGTCTTTCACCATCAGTAAATCATTGACCGGAATAAATACCTGTTTGATTTTGACGGTATCTACCACTTCCAGTTGATGATCTTTGTCGGCTACAAGATCAGCACTATGCAGACGCCATTCATTTTCGATGATATCGATTATACCCGAAAAAAGGGGTTCAAATTTGCGTCGCGGAATCACGCGGATACGATTGATTAGTTTGCCGTCTTCGATATAGGCGCTGAGCAATTCATATTTGTAGCTCAGCAAAGCCGCGTCAGCAATGGGCGAAACCAATCCTCGTGGTGTAAGTTGATCACCGATCGCCACATTATTTTCGTACAAATTCAAAAAAATAGGCTCGCTGAATCCGTAACCATTTCGGTTGCCACTCACCCGACTGCTGATCACATTGATCTTCAGTTTTTCAGGTCGTTTAAACGCAATTTCACTAATTGATTCCGACAACATCAGGATGCCTTTCGACTTTTCGAGTTCCGCCTTATCTACTTCATTGTTAACCCCCATCAAGCTGAGCATAAAACCATTTTCGGGAACATCGTCCAGTTTAAAATTTCCTTTGATATAAACCTGCGCCTTAAACTTGTCAATCTGCTTATTGTAAAAAGAACGTTTTTTGATTGTCTTTTTTATGATAGCCAACGCGGGATTTTCGCCACTCTTGATCACAATTTCCTTCAAGGCCTTTTCATTTGTTTTGAGCGTAATATTGCGGGTGTTGATTGCTTCGTTGATCGTGAGCGAAAATTCCTGCTTCTGATAGCCTACATACTGGCATACAAAAGTGTAATGGCCGGGTGCAACATCAAAGGTATAAAAACCTTCTACGTTACTGGTTATGCCTTTCGATGTACCCTTAATGTACAAACTGGCAAACGATAGCGCCTCTCCTTTTTCATCGGTGATTCGACCTTTTAGCGTGGCTGCATGACTGAAACAGGTACTGAACAGTAGAAGGATTAGCAGGAGCTTGTTTGCGGTAAGTTTCATGTGCTTGTTTTTGTTTGGCCAAAAGTAATCGGTCTGATGAAATAAAAAAATAATTGCTTTCCCCTACCCCGTTATTCTCTTTTCCGGCATTTTCTATTGTTGACCAAATGCTTTCGCAGCGTCGTTACGGTGTACCGGGGTCAATTTTCAGCGTGACTCTTGTTTGATGTAACAGAACTTCTGCCCTTCCTAGACTGCTGTATGGCATAAATACGGCGGAACAAGCACACGCGATAAGGCAAAAAAAAAGGAGCGACCTTTGCCACTCCCTTACTTTAATTGATCGTTTTATCAATCAAAAAAAACTTAATCCATTTTCCATTTCTTTTCTGAGAAACGTTCACTTACTACCAGTTCTTTGCTGCCCGGAGTATACTTATAAAAGCCTTCTCCTGATTTTACACCCAGAAAACCGGCCTGAACCATATTCGCCAGTAATGTAGCCGGTGCATACTTTTGATTACCGAAGCCCATATGCAATACATTCATAATGCTGTAACAAGTATCTAAGCCAATGAAATCGGCGAGTTGCAGTGGTCCCATCGGATGAGCCATACCTAATTTCATGATTGTATCGATTTCCTCAACACCCGCAACACCTTCCTGTAACGACAGGATGGCTTCATTGATCATCGGTAATAAAATGCGGTTTGAAATAAACCCGGGGTAATCGTTTACAACACATGGCACTTTACCCAGCGAACGCGACAGGTCAAGTATTGTATTGGTCGTTGATTTTTCGGTTGCATATCCATTGATAATTTCCACCAGTTTCATCACAGGTACCGGATTCATAAAGTGCATACCGATGACTTTGCCCATACGTTTGGTATTAGACGAAATTCGGGTGATGGAAATAGATGAAGTATTGGTAGCCAAAATGCAATGTTCGGGTGCGTGTGCATCAATCTCTTTAAATATTTTGATTTTCAGATCGATGTTTTCAGTTGCGGCCTCTATCACCAGGTCGGCTCCGGCCATTGCTTCGGCCATACCGGTAAAGGTTGTAATATGGCTGAGTGCTTTTTGCTTGTCGGCCTCACTCAGTGTCTGTTTCGCAATCTGACGATCGAAATTCTTGGCGATCGTATTCAATGCTTTGTCGAGTGCTGTTTGTGAAACATCCATCATGCTCACTTTGTATCCGCATTGTGCAAATACATGACAAATACCATTGCCCATGGTACCGGCACCGATTACGGTTACATTTTTGATCCGGTCGGCGTAAGATTCATTATTCGTGGTGATCATTGTTTTTTCAAGTTTTGGTTCTGCAGTTGTTGTGCTCATAGTGTTCTTTTGCGCTTATTGTATAGTAAAAAAAAATTTGCGCAAAGGTAAGCGATAATCACTTTTTAAGTTGCAATGCAAGTCCTATTTTTACACAATGAGAACCCATTTTGTGAACATTGCGGTCAATCTGCTTTTTTGTGGTTTTTTATTGCTTTCCTGCAATGAAAACCGGCAGGACCTGCTTTGCAAAACCTGGAAAGGCGTAGCCCTAAAAAACGACCGTATGGACCAGGATATACGGAATATGCAAACCTATATTGACACTTTGGGTGACAAAGATGCTTACCTGAAAAGCCGGTTTGATATCGACAGTTTGAAAGCCCTTTTGCAAGCTGAACTGAATAAGGGACTGCAGAAACAACAAGAGGCTTTGGAAAGCACACGGATGGAATTTCGGCGAAACGGAATCATTATCAGCCATAGCGCACAAACAACTGACACAGCGCAATTTCAATTGAAAGGTGAAAATGATATTCAAATCACCGAAACAAAAGGGAATCATAAAAAACTACATTATCAGATCATTTCACTGACACGTGACACGTTGAAAATGCAAATTGAAGAATCGGGAGAAATCAATCTGGTTACCATGATACCGGTAAAAAATTAGTTGACTTCAATAAGTTCCATTAGCTTGTTTTTATAGGCATCTGTCTTAAACAGCGATTCACATTGCGGTAACTCAATCGGGTTTGCGGCATTATGCATAATGATTTTGATGAACTGAAGCCGGGCATATTGTGTATGATATTGTTCTCCCAACCGAATAATGTGGCCAACAGTCAAACATCCGGTAAACTGCTTTTTCCGGGCCATAAGCAACTGTACTTCTTCATTGTTTTTTTGCGCAAGCTTTTCGGCAAACAGATCCACTTCCTTATCGGATGCAACCAGTTTACAAGCCGCACGAATAGGTTTGCCTGCGGTTGGCGTAGCGTTTTGCGACATACTTGTGGCAGGTTTGCGCTTTTCGGGTTCAATAACCTGCACCACACCGTAAGATGGCTTGGGCGCTGCGGTTTCAGCTACTGTTTTCTTTTCTTTCTTTTCGTCAGTTTGGGGTCTTTTGTTGTATGCAATAAAATTGGTGAGTCGCTTCATCCAGCTTCTTCGGGCAACAATCTTCCGGCGTTGATGGGGGGCCTGGTCTTTTCCGTAACGAATTTTGTTCAGATCGGTACCGATTCCGAGATTCACTTTACTGTTTGCCTCTACAATTTTGCCGTTATTAACCAGATCAAGCAGATAAAAACTTTTTTCGCCTGATCGGGCCAGTTTATACGCAAAAATAGCGTCTGGTGTTGCCTCTATCACGAAACTTTGCTTGGGATATAATTCAGCGCC
>CAZFKA010000198.1:0-5715 GCA_964519155.1 uncultured Bifidobacterium sp.
GGCTTCGGCTGAGCAAGTAGCTGCTTTGGATGATTGCTGCCAAAAACGCTGATAGATTTAACAAAAAGGATACTCTCTAGAATTGTACTTTTGCCCACATGAAAAACAAGTTTTTTGTATTCGACCGTCTACATTGCTGGAAATGCATCGTGATTTTAACGTCCGTATTAGGCCTTTTAAGTCTCTTGCCCTAGTTACCGGCTAAAAAATAGGTTTAATATTTCAACACAGCTCTCAGTATTTCATCGAGTTCAGATTCAGTGTGTACCATCAATTCTCTGGGTTTGCCTCCGGTACTGGCACCCACAACTCCTGCGGCCTCAAGCTGATCCATAATACGCCCTGCGCGATTATAGCCAAGATTAAACCGTCTTTGCAGCATCGATGTAGAACCGCTTCCTGACGTTACCACCAGTCGGGCGCATTGCTCAAACATTTCATCAACCTGGGTAAGTGATTTTGAACCGCCGCCGGCAAGATCTCCACCGTCTGCCCCATCATATTCAGGTAATTCAAAAGCCGATGGATATCCCTGTTGATTACCAATGAATTCTACAATCCGTTCCACTTCCGGTGTATCGACAAAGGCACATTGCAAACGAACAATCTCACTGCCATTCGAAATCAACATATCGCCTTGTCCGATGAGTTGATCAGCACCACCGGAATCAAGAATGGTTCTGGAATCGACTTTCGCAGACACCTTAAATGCAATACGGGCGGGGAAATTAGCTTTAATTGTACCGGTGATCACATTCACCGACGGACGTTGGGTTGCAATGATCAGGTGTATGCCTACAGCCCGCGCCAATTGAGCAATACGAGCAATTGGCATTTCCACCTCCTTGCCAGCAGTCATGATGAGATCAGCAAACTCGTCAACCACGAGCACAATAAACGGTAAATATTTGTGTCCGTTATGTGGATTTAACCGACGCTGAATAAATTTAGCATTGTATTCTTTGATATTGCGAACCCCTGCATTTTTTAGCAGATCGTAGCGGTTGTCCATTTCAATACAAAGGGCATTCAAAGTATTGATTACCTTTTTGGTGTCGGTAATGATCGCATCCTCTTCATTTGGTAATTTTGCCAGAAAGTGTTTTTCAATGACACGGTAGATCGAAAGTTCAACTTTTTTCGGATCGACCATTACAAACTTCAGTTGGGAAGGATGTTTTTTATAAAGGAGTGAAACCAGAATCGTATTGATACCGACTGATTTACCCTGACCTGTAGCGCCTGCCATCAACAAATGAGGCATTTTAGCCAAATCAACAATATAGTTTTCATTGTCGATTTTTTTACCGATAGCGATAGGTAAACTAAAATCGTTGTGTAAGAATTTTTCTGACGAGATCAGCGTTCGCATCGACACGATCTGCTTTTTGAGGTTGGGTACTTCAATACCGATTGTGCCCTTGCCCGGAATGGGAGCAATGATACGGATTCCCAAAGCAGAAAGGCTTAACGCAATATCATCTTCGAGGTTCCTGATCTTGGAGATTCGCACCCCTTCGGCCGGAACAATTTCGTACAGTGTCACGGTTGGCCCTACAGTAGCCGATATTTTTGCGATAGCAATTCCAAAGCTTTTCAGGGTGTTGATGATCTGGTTCTTGTTTTGCTCCAGTTCGTTTTTGTCGATCGAAATTTCCTCAACATTTCTTTGTTCAAGCAAATCGATGGTTGGAAATTTATAGTTCCGCAGATCGAGTGCCGGATCGTAGGGTTCATCTGTTCCTATCGCGGTATGGGCATCTTGCACAGCAATTGTTTCCTCTTCTTTTTGTACAACTTCGAGGGTGAGTTCACTAAATTCAGGTTTACGCGTCGGCACGGTTTCATTCAATAGGGGTAGCGCTTCTTCCACATCCTCGGGTGCAGGCACGGGTATGTCTGCAGTGCTATCTTCCGTTTCAGGTTCCGGTTCGTATTCGATAATTTCGGTAATAGGGGCTTGCACGGATTCTTGCTCCGTGAAAACGGCAGCTTCGAATGGTCGATCGTCAGAATGTTCACCAAGATCCTTCGTGTCAACTGCAGTATTGTCTTCATGGCTAGGCAGTGCAGGTTCCGACACGAGCTTCCCGGTGAATCCCATTTTGAGGATGGGGTTGAAAAAAAGAATGAGTAAACTTAACGTACAGCCGATGATGATACAAAGGGTGCCGATTTCGCCGGCTGCGGCATTCAGGGTTTCAATTGTTTTTGTGCCCAACGCGCCACCAAACGAAAAGGTGTCGGCTTTACCTGCCAAAAAATACGCCAGTATGGGCGATAGCAACAAAATAGACAGGGTCGTGTAAAAGAACAATTTTAGGGTGGAAACCAATCGTTTTGGTAAGAGTAAATTAAGTCCCCAGAGCAGAAAAAGCGGAATCAAAAGAAAAGAAGCCAGTCCCATTCCCCGGTAGATTAGCTGATGCGCCGTGAGGGCACCCAATTTGCCGGCAGCATTCGTCACCCGGGCGGTATTGTCGGAGAGGTAATGCAACACGTTGTGGGTATTAAACACACTGTCCTGATCGGTTTGCCATGTCGTACAGTAAGAAAAAAAGGCTACCGAAAGGAAAATGCTGAACAAAATCAGGACCAAACCAACTATTTTCTTCAGCCTTCCGTCTTTGATCATGGAAAAGCGTGAGTTTGATTTTTGTGCTGTCGATGAGTTCTTTTTTGTATTTTTTTTTGAGGAATTTGATTTTTGCTTTGCCATTATCTGTAAGTCCCACAAACCTACATTAAAATGACGAAAAAAATAATGCTTAACTTTTTTGATTTAGGCGATTGCCGGTTAATAAAGCCCTGGTTTTTGGGGAAAATAAATTGCAGAAAAGAAAATTAATAACTAAATTTGAACTTTATATACAATGCGGATTAATAATACTTCTCAGCGGAAAAATGGTTTAGCGGTTCGGTTTTTATGGGCGATTGTTTTATGTTGTGTCGGCAATTTTTCAGCCTCCGCGCAATTGACCGTAGTAGGCAGTCAGACAGCCAATGATCTTGCGCAAATGTTGGCCGGAAATGGGGTGACTGTCAGTAACGCTGTTTTTGCGAATTGCGAACCGGTAGCACAAGGCAAGTTTTGGGTAACACCCCCCAATGTCAGCAATTTGGGTATCGACAGCGGTATCGTGTTGACCTCAGGATGTGCACAAACCGGTTTTCCGGGTATCGGGGTTAATTCTCCCGCCGGTGTAAATACTACTTCCCATATCTCGAATTATGCAGACGTTGATTTAGCCGTATTGGCAGGTTTCCCTAGCCGTGATGCGTGTGTGTTGGAATTTGATTTTATTCCGCTTGGGGATACGGTTAAGTTCGATTATGTTTTCGGCTCATGTGAATATCCTGATTTTACCTGTAGTTCATTTAACGATGTGTTCGGCTTTTTTATCAACGGCCCGGGCATTAATGGACCCTTTACGAATAACAGTAAGAATATAGCCATAGTGCCTACTACCACTGATTGTCCGGTGGGCGTGAATACGGTAAATCTGCCTACACCCGGTGGAAATTGCTGCAATACCAACCAGATTTGTTATAATGCGACACCGCCTTGTGCTACCCTTACCGCCGCCCAAATGGCGACGTTTTTTGTTTGTAATGGAGCGGGAACAACAGTCATGTATCCCGGCTTTACTTCTGTATTTACCGCTTACGCCGTTACCGTGCCCTGTTCAACATATCATTTGAAACTGGCCGTTTGCGATGCGTCGGATCAGGCGTTGGACTCAGGGGTTTTCTTAAAAGCAGGTAGTTTGTCTTCCAATTCAATAGCGATCAGTGCGATTTCAAATCTGGTAACCCCTTACCCCTATATCGTTGAAGGTTGTTCTCCCGGTTTTATCAAAATCAAAAGGTCGGTGGCTACACCATTCCCTTACACAATGAATTATTCTGTAGGGGGAAATGCTACTTTTCCGAACGATTATTCGGTGACGCCGATTCCGGGTGGTCCTCCCTTCGGGCAAGTAACTATTCCTGCAGGGGATACCGTTGCTTATCTTGCCATTGCTGCTTTGACCGATGGGTTGACCGAAGGTATTGAAGAGATCAAAATTTATGAATACGCGGCCTGTTCGAATAATATTGTTGATTCGGTAAGTTTATTTATCAGCGACTCGATTATCATGAATATCATCACTCCGGATACAGCTATTTGCGCTGAAGACAGTGTACATATTTTGGTAAACGGTTCCGATTCACTCCAATATTCGTGGACACCCATCACGAACATCAACAACCCCAACATCAAAGAGCCTACGGTGAGTCCCAACATAAGTACGGCCTACATTGTTTGTGCAAATTTGCCTTTTGCCGGTTGTGCACCGACCTGTGATACGATCAATATTACGATCAACCAACCACCCAATGTCAAGATATCCAACGATACTATCATTTGCAAGGATATGGTGATACAATTTAACCCGGTAATTTCACCACCTCAAGTCTATACCTATACCTGGAGCGGAACAGGGTTGCCATTTCTCAATGCAGCCAATATTCCCAATCCGGTTGGCACCTTTACTAACCAAGGGAATTTTGATCTGATCTTACATGTGGAACCGCAGGCTGCCGGTTGCGCGGGCGATGATACGATTGCCATTCAAGTGTTGCCAAACGATATTATTTTACACAATAGTGACACGAGTATCTGTAAAGGTGGACAGGTACAGATCAATGTGACCGGGGATCCTTTATTTTCGTATAACTGGACACCACCGACCTGGTTGAATAATCCCACAATAGAAGATCCTTTATCAATACCGGATACTACGGTGACCTATACTGTAACAGCGACTTTCCCGGGTTGTATTCCTATGGTCAAATCATTTACGATCGATGTGCAACCCAATCCGGTAGTAAATGTTGGTCCTGATCGTGAATTATGCGATTTCGATACTTTGCAGCTAAACCCGATCATTACGCCTTTGTATCCAAACTATACCTATACTTGGGTTCCGGCTTTGGGGTTGAGCAGTGCGAATACAATGAATACTGTTTTTAACGGGCATCAAAGCGGTAATTATACACTTACCGTTTCAACACCGATCGGTTGTAAAGACAGTGATATGTTATCGATCAACGTGCATGGCATTGAATTTGCAAATGTGACACCGACAGAAACAACCTTGTGTCCTAAGAATTCGGTACAATTTCAAGCGAGTGGAGGATTAACTTATGTATGGACACCTTCGACTTATTTGAACGACACCTTGATTAGTAATCCGATTTCTACGCCGATTGCTGATATCGATTATACGCTATATTCAAGTAGCATTTATGGATGCATCGATACGGATATCGTTCGTGTGCAAATAATGGCGGACGCTGTGCTCGACGCCGGTGACGACATTTTGTTGTTCCCCGGTGAAACAGCCCAATTATATGCCAGTGGCAATTGTTCTTTCTTTACCTGGACACCAGCAGCATTTTTGTCCAACAACCTCATCCAGAATCCTATTGCCAATCCACCGGTTAGTACACAATATTTCGTCACCGGGATCACTGAACATGGTTGCTCAGCAATAGATTCGGTCACAATTAGGATTTCTCCAGAATCTATATTAGATTTGCCTAATGCTTTCAGTCCTGGAGCAGGTACCAGTATTAACGATGAGTTGCGGATCATAGTAAGGGGAATAGCTACCCTGAACTACTTCAGAATCTACAACAGATGGGGTGAATTGGTGTTCAGTACATCGG
>CAZFKA010000199.1:0-2481 GCA_964519155.1 uncultured Bifidobacterium sp.
GTGTGAATCCGGATGAAGTCGTAGCAATCGGTGCGGCAATTCAAGGGGGCGTACTAAGTGGTGATGTAAAGGATGTATTGTTACTTGATGTTACTCCGCTTTCTTTGGGTATTGAAACCCTCGGTGGGGTATTTACTAAATTGATTGAAAGCAATACAACCATCCCGTCAAAAAAATCGGAAACTTTCTCTACGGCTGCTGAAAATCAACCCAGTGTAGAGATCAATGTTTTGCAGGGTGAACGTCCAATGGCAAAAGATAATAAAACCCTCGGACGCTTTATACTTGATGGAATTCCTCCTGCACCAAGAGGTACACCGCAAATTGAAGTGACCTTCGACATTGATGCGAATGGTATTATTCAAGTGAGTGCAACCGATAAGGGTACCGGTAAAAAGCAGAATATCAGAATTGAAGCCGGAAGCGGATTGAGCAAAGAAGAAATCGAAAAGATGAAGAACGATGCCAAACTGAACGAAGATGCGGATAAGAAGTTGAAGGAAGAAATTGAAAAAGTGAATATGGCTGATAGTCAGATATTTAATTCGGAAAAACAATTAAAAGATTATGGAGAAAAAATTTCAGCAGACAAAAAGCAGGCAATTGAAGATGCTTTGGGTAAACTGAAAACAGCTCATGCCGCAAGAGATTTGGCGGGGATTGATACCCATCTCGAGGCGTTGAATGGAGCGTGGCAGGCAGCAAGTGAAGAGCTATATAAAGCGATGAACGAACAGCCCCAATCCGGAGCCGGGCAACCTAACGCCCAGGGCAGCGACAATTCAGCATCCGGTGGTGCGGAGGATATTCAAGATGCCGAGATTGTAGAGGAAAAATAAGCTTATACAAAACCGTATTATGCGAAAGAGGCTGTCTCCATCGAGGCAGCCTTTTTTAATGCGGTTGGGGGCTCGAACATCCGCGTCCATTGGTTTCACCGCTTTTTCAGGCGGGTTATTGAGGAGCACTGCTAAGATACAAGCTTTTCGCGATTGTTTGCTACCGCATTCCCTGCCGGATGCGGCTTCGAAGAAATGTATAATAATTTGTTAAGAGGTTATTGCCGTCTGGAAAATATATTTTTTCGCCCAGTCAAAGGCTGTGTAACTAGTGCCTGTTTCAACAAAAAAATACGGATTTTTCGATATATTAATTTCAATTTACATATGTTTCGCGCTGAATTAATGTGAACTAAAATTGACTTTTACGTGAGTTTGCAGGTGATTTTCTCGCCGAATAACAATACATTAACAGTGAAAAAAAAGCGTCGCATGTGCATTTAACACCTTGAATATCAAAAAAATAAATATTACAGAAAATAAGTATAAAAAGTATTTATAACCCCTCAATCTTGCAATGGTATACAAGTATAGGAAGGATAACATACTTTCGCACGTTACAAAAACTAATCAGATATGATCAACCAGTATACGTTGCAATTATTGTGCCAAACTTCTAAAAAGGCAAAAAAAGTGGTTTTTATTTTTCTTATGATGTTGTCTGCATTTTATGCAAACGCACATAATGTGAATTATTACACGCCAACCTGTAATGCAGGTCCCACATACAGTGTGCAGCCGAATGTGACTTATGTCAACAATAGTTCCAATTACGCATGGCAATACAAAAATGCTTCAAATGTATGGGTTTGTATCACCAATGGAGCAAATGTCATCAATGGCAATAGCTATAATGTGACCGGCGCAACTTACACTGGAACCCAAAATCCGGGTCCAATTGTATTCACAAACCCCAATAGTGGATTGCAAGGGCTGGAGATCAGGTGTTTGATCTCTGATAATGCTAATCCATGTAATATGCCTGCGGGAAATACGTGGACTTCAGCGACCAACCATTTTATCAATGTTACCGGAACGCCTTGCAGTTGTAACAACGTGACCGATGCTGGTTCCATAGGATATGATGAAACCTATTGTGGACTAAGTTTTGATCCATCAAATATCGTGAGTGTTACCTTACCGAGTGGAGGTTCCGGAGCATTGGAATATGTTTGGTTAATCTCTACTGATGGCGGAAACAATTATACGACAATTCCGGGAGCTACCGGTTCTTCATACAATCCGGGTGTTATCACACAAACGACATGGTACAGAAGATGTTCCAGAAGAGTAGGTTGTTCCGATTTTGTGGGAGAGTCTAACTGGGTGATGAAAGAACTTTGTCCGGTTCCAACAGCGAACGCGGGCAGTGACAAAAACTTGAATTGTACCCTTACGTCTGCAACAATTGGTACAGCAGCTGTTGCCGGAAATACTTATAGCTGGAATCCTGCCGCTGGATTGAGCAATGCTAATATTGCACAACCCACAGCCAATCCGGCTGCAACGACCGTTTATACGGTTACCGTTACCAATAGCTGTGGCTGCACCGCAACGGATGTCGTTACGGTGAATGTAAATAATATACCACCTACAGCAGATGCAGGTCCTGATAAGAATCTGAATTGTTCAGTAACTTCAG
>CAZFKA010000199.1:2581-5695 GCA_964519155.1 uncultured Bifidobacterium sp.
ATTATACGGTAACGGTTACCGGTTCCAATGGTTGTATCGCAACAGATGTGGTAATCGTGAATGTAAACGTTGCCCCACCAACAGCAAATGCCGGTCCTGATAAGAATTTAAATTGTTCAACAACTTCATCAACAATCGGTACGGTTGCCCTTGCCGGAAACAGCTATAGTTGGTTACCTGCTACCGGATTGAATGCTACAAATATTGCACAACCTACAGCGAGTCCCGCTACAACGACTACCTATACGGTAACAGTAACGGGCGCAAACGGTTGTACCGCATCAGACGTGGTTACGGTGAATGTAAATACAACGCCACCTACAGCAGATGCAGGTCCTGATAAGAATCTGAATTGTTCAGTAACTTCAGCGATTATTGGTACGGCTGCAATCGCAGGCAATACATATAGCTGGTTACCTGCCACCGGTTTGAATTTGAGCAATATTGCTCAGCCAACTGCGAGTCCGAACACAACCACAAATTATACGGTAACGGTTACCGGTTCCAATGGTTGTATCGCAACAGATGTGGTAATTGTAAATGTAAACTTAGTTCCACCTGTCGTTGACGCTGGTCCCGATAAAGCATTGGATTGTTCTGTAACATCTACCAGCATTGGTACAGCTGGTATCGTCGGCAACAATTACAGTTGGAGTCCCGCCATTGGCTTAAATTCTGATATTATCGCAATGCCAATTGCGAATCCGTTGGCAACTACTACTTACACCATAACGGTGACCGGTGCAAATGGATGTACTGCATCAGATATGGTAACAGTGAATGTAAATACGACACCACCAACTGCGGATGCCGGTCCGGACAGAAATCTGGATTGCTCGGTAACATCGGCCATCATTGGTACGATTGCGCAACCTGGTTATGCATATACATGGAGCCCGGCTGCAGGTTTGAATGCTGCAAATATTGCACAACCGACAGCCAGCCCGAATGCAACTTCAGTATACACCGTTACGGTTACGGGTCCTAATTTCTGCACAGCGACTGATGTTGTTGTCGTAAACGTAAATACAACACCACCAACTGTTGACGCAGGTCCTGACAGAGCGCTGGATTGTTCTACAACTTCAACCATCATCGGTACGGCTGGTTTAGCAGCACATGACTATAGTTGGAGTCCGGCAATCGGCTTGAATGCTACAAACGTAGCGCAGCCTATGGCAAGTCCAGCCGTTACCACCTCTTATACGGTGACAGTTACCGGACCCAACGGGTGCACAGCGAGTGATGTAGTGGTTGTGGAAGTCAATACTACTCCGCCAGTAGCAGACGCGGGTCCTGATAAATTGATTGATTGTTCTATAACTTCTGCCATCATCGGTACACCGGCACTTTTAGGCAATACTTATAGTTGGGCACCTGCGAGTGGATTGAATGCGACAAATATTGCACAACCTACGGCAACGCCAAATGTTACGACGACTTATACAGTTACCGTTACCGGACCAAACGGATGTACAGCAACAGATGTGGTTGTTGTAACCGTAAACGTTGGATTACCAACTGTTGATGCTGGTCCGGACAAACTCATCGATTGCCATGTATTGTCAGTCGTGATCGGTACGCCTGCGCTTCCTGGCTTAACGTATAGCTGGAGTCCTGCAATCGGGCTGAGCGATACAACGATTGCTGAACCAACAGCCACACCAACCGTATCCACAACGTATACCTTAACGGTTAGCGGTCAAAATGGTTGTATGGCTTCAGATGTAGTAACAGTAAATGTGACACAAAATCCGCCCGTTGTAACGATAAGTGGCAACCAGGAAGTTTGCAATGGTTCAACAACGACCCTCACCGCTAATGGTTCAGGTACCTACTTGTGGAGCAATGGATCTACAGCCAACACGATCAATGTTGGTCAGGGTACTTACACGGTTACCGTTACCGACGGAGTGTGTGCAAGTACAGCATCTATTGTTGTGCAAAAAGTGGAAGGTAGCGTGGGTAACTATGTTTGGAATGATACAGATCTTGATGGAACACAAAACGAACCCGCCGCTGCCGGTTTGAATGGCGTAGGTGTTGAATTGTGGAATGCAGGATTAGATCTGGCTGCAGGCACACCTGATGATGTACTGGAGCAAACAACGCTGACGGCTAACGATAATAACGGAAATCCGGGATATTACAATTTCGTAATTTGTAACAGTGGAAATTACTTCGTGAAGTTTAATCCAAACTTCGAAAACAAAATCAGAACCATACAAAATGTTGCAGCCGGAGTGGATCTGAATTCTGATATCAATGATAATGGTATGTCTCCGGTATTTAATATCGACGTTCATGGTAGCGGTATTGCAAAAGATAACAATACCATCGATGCCGGTTATTTCGATCTACGTCACATTGGAAATTATGTTTGGTTCGATCGTAATCAAAATGGTATCCAAGACGGAGAAGCCGGTGTAGCAGGTGTTACCGTAACATTGCTCGATAATAATTCAACACCGATTGCCAGTACGGTAACTGACGCTTATGGTTATTACCTCTTTAACAATGTTTATTCAAATACCTACAAAATTGCATTTACATTACCACCGGGATTTGTGTTTACCAAACAAGATGAAGGTGCTGATGATGAATTCGATAGTGATGTAGATCCAATTACCGGTATTACTAATCCGTTCAATTATCTTGCCGGAACGATCGATTTAACGCGTGATGCAGGTATTTACCTTCCTAAATCGCTGAAGGCTGAAATAGGTGACCGCGTTTGGAATGATGCCAATAAGAATGGAGTACAGAATCCTGGTGAAACCGGTATCGCTGGTGTGACAGTAACCCTGTATCAAGGGGGCAATCCGGTTGCTTACACGATAACTGACGCAGATGGTTTCTATCATTTCAAAGAGATTAATCCTGGTAGTTATTCAGTAGGATTCAGTCTACCTATTGGTTATGTTTTCACAGCCAAGGAACAAGGTGGCAATAGCTTTACAGACAGTAATCCGGATACCCTGAGTGGACGTTCAGATGTAGTGACTGTTTTAGCCGGCGAATCGAATGTAACAATCGATGCGGGTATGTATCCTCAATCTCCCGGACTTGAACCCATGGCCTCTCTAGGTAACTTTGTTTGGAACGATGTTGACA
>CAZFKA010000200.1:0-1008 GCA_964519155.1 uncultured Bifidobacterium sp.
CACCCGGTACTCTACTTGCAAAACAAACAACAAGGAAATACCACTGTTCCGTTTCAATGCTCGTTTGACGAACAGCAACGTATTATGGTAATTAGCGGACCAAATGCGGGTGGAAAATCGATCACCCTGAAAACGATCGGACTCTTGCAGATCATGTTTCAATGCGGATTGTTTGTTACCGCCGCACACAAAAGTGAAATGACCGTAATTGATCAATTATTTGGCGACATCGGCGATAATCAAAGTATTGAAGATGGGTTGAGTACTTACAGTTCTCGCCTGATTAAAATGAAGTACTTTTTACAACATACCCATGCTGCAACACTTTTTCTGATAGATGAATTTGGTACTGGTAGCGACCCTGATATGGGTGGTGCTTTGGCTGAAGTCATTCTCAATAAACTAAATGAAAAGAAGTGCTTTGGCGTGATTACGACCCATTTTACCAATCTGAAATTGCTGGCCAATCATCAGCAAGGGGTTTTCAATGCCTGTATGCTCTTTAACAGTCGATCGCTGAAGCCTTTGTATCAATTGCATGTTGGAGAACCGGGCAGTTCATTCACCTTTGAAGTAGCTGCCAAAACAGGGCTCGACAATGAACTGATTGATGAAGCCAAAAGCAAATTGTCGAAAGAAAAAGTAAAAATGGATAAATTGTTGAATCAGTTACAAGTTGAAAAAAATAATCTTGAAAAGCTCAAACGGGACATCCAGAAGCAAATGAGCAAAACAACAGCGGCAAAACGAGAATTCAACGAACTGAATGAGCGACTGGAAAATAGTATTCAGCAACATCGTGAAAACAAAGCCGAGAAACAAAAGTTGATGGATTATGGCAAAAAGCTCCACCAGTTGACACAGGAATGGACTGTTAGTAAAAATAAAAAAGAGGTGATCAACAAATTCGTAAAACTAGCCGGTTACGAACAGGTGAAAAAAAAGGAACAGGATGAATTCGAAAAATCGCAACAATACAAAGAGAGCGTTTTGAAAAAAGTGAAAGCG
>CAZFKA010000200.1:1018-5567 GCA_964519155.1 uncultured Bifidobacterium sp.
TTACTGAAAAGCAAAGAAACCGGTATTGTGAAGTCGATTCGCGATAACCGCGCCATTATTATTTTTGGCAAAGTAGAAATGAATATCGGACTCGAAAAACTGGAGATCGTTTCGCCATCAGCCTAATTTCCGCGAATCATCGCCCCCAGCTTATCTTCCAACCCCTTGATTATCTTGCTCATTTCACTCTCCACCTCCACGTCGGTCAGTGTTTTTTCCGCATCGGCAAAAGACAGTTTAATTGCATACGACTTCTTGTTATTCCCTAACTTTTCACTTTCAAAAACATCAAAAATACTCAATTGTTGCAGCAACTTACTTTGCAATTGCCTGAGTGTTTTTTGTACGTCCTGGTAGCTAATATCCCGGTCGATCACCATCGCGAGATCACGTTCCATGCTTGGAAAACGGGGCACTTCCCGATAACGAATCTTTTGTGTCTCGCAGCTTCGCTTGATGATTTCCCAATTGAGTTCGGCATACAAAACCGGTTGACGAATACCAAATTGTTTCAACTTGTCATCATGCACCGCAATAATTGCCCCCAACGCCTTTTTCTGAAACACGATGTCCAGTCCCTGCTCAGTTTGTTGAAATTGCCATTTCATATCCGGAAATAAGCCCTCAATAATTCCTTTGAGGTAATAGAGGTCGACCGGCTTTTCTTTTTCGTTCCAATGAGTTTCGCGATAATTTCCCGTTGCATAGAGTGCTAAAATTTCTGTTTCGGTAAAATTCATTTCCGCACGCCGGTACACTTTTCCAAATTCAAAAAAACGCAGTTGAGTGTTCTTTCGATTCAAATTGTAAGCGATCGACTCCAAGCCGGATTCCAGCATAGAAGGCCGGAGTGTATCCAAATTAGCCGACAAACTGTTCATCATTTTCACTAAATTATCCTGTGCAGCATAATAGCTTGAATTGGTAATAGAATTCGTAAATATTTCGTTGAAGCCTTTCCCACAGAGTTGCCAGGCGGTTTTCTTTTTCACATCCTCTTTAAACGGCTCCTGTTGAACCGGTATACTGTACTGGATTTTGCCGGTGAACGGAATATTGTCGAGTCCATCGATACGCATGATCTCTTCAACCACATCAGCCTGCATCGTAATATCATGTTTGGCAAAGGGTACGGCCACACGCATTTTTCCGGCATCGGCTGACACTATGCTAAAACACAAACTATTCAGGATATTTTTTACCTTTTCGGGTTCATATAATTTGCCCGCTAAGGCATTTATTTTCTGCAGATCAAGATCGATCATTCGCGGTTCAAAGGGAGTTGGATACACATCCATTAGCGAAGTTGACAATTCTCCTCCGGCAATGGAAATGATCAGGGATGCAGCCCGTTGCAGAGCATATACTGTATTGCTAACATCTACACCTTTTTCAAACCGGGTGGCGGCATCAGTTCTTAATGCGTTTCGCATCGATGTCCGTCTGATCGAACGAGGATCGAACCAGGCGCTTTCCAGAAAAACGCTTGTTGTTTGTGCACTTACACCGGAGAACAAACCCCCAAACACACCCGCAATACACAGATGATCATTTGCGTCGCTGATCATAATATCGGAAGCACTGAGTGTACGTTCTTTATCATCGAGGCATAAAAATTTTTCGCCTTCTTGGGCAAGTTGAACCTTAATGATATCTCCCTTGATCTTACTTCTGTCAAAGGCATGTAACGGTTGACCGGTTTCGTGCAATACATAATTTGTCACATCTACAACATTGTTTACGGGTCGCACCCCAATGGCACGCAACCTGTTTTGTAACCAGTCGGGAGAATCAGCCACGCGAATATTGCGGATACAGATTCCCGCATATCGACGACAAATAGCGGGGTCGCTTATTTCTATCCTGATGGGATCCTCGGCCACCGGCTCCGGTAACGTAACCAAAGGAAGCTGCGATATTACCAGCCGTCCGCTTTCGTTCGACAAAAATGCACAAACATCTTTTGCCACACCCATATGACTCATGCTATCCATCCGATTAGGGGTGAGTCCGATTTCAAAAATATAATCGGGCGCATCCAGTTGGTAAAAATCCCGAGCGGCTGTTCCCGGTGTTACCGCTTGATCAATCACAATAATGCCGGCATGACTTTGTCCCAAGCCAATTTCGTCTTCGGCACAAATCATTCCTTCACTTTCAACCCCTCGAATTTTTGCTTTTCGCATGGTGATGGGTTCGCCGTCAACCGGCCAGATGGTCGTACCTACTGTGGCGACAACAACGGTTTGTCCGGCTGCAACATTGGGCGCTCCACACACGATTTGCAGGAGACGTCCTGAACCCGTATCGACTTTTGTCAGTCGCAATTTATCAGCGTCAGGATGTGGCTCACAATCGATTACTTTTCCGATCACCAAACCTTGCAAGCCACCTTTCACTGATTCCACTTTCTCCATCGATTCTACTTCGAGACCAACAGATGTCAGTATTTCAGACATTCGTTCGGGGCTTACCACTTGGTCGATATACTCACTAAGCCATTGATATGAAATTGTCATCGTAAATTTTCGTAAAAATGAGTTGCAAATATAGCAGAAATTTCGTGGATACAGACGTCGGGTTATCTGCCCCTTTTTTACCTTTGCAAGGTCAAACTGCAAGAGTATGAAAAACCGGCTAATATTCTGTTTACTATTATTTCTTGCCCACCCTTCATTCGCACAAATTCGAAAAGTTGCTGAAGCACGAGACTGGCTGGCGAAAAATAATTACCAACAAGCATTACCCTTGTTGGATGCAGCAGTAAAAAACAAAGAAACCAAAAAAAGTGCGGAAGCATGGTATCTGCGCGGGATGGCCTATCTTCAGCAAGCGATCGATACAACGGTACAGGCTTCGGGTGCAGCACATGAGTCATATCTGTCCCTACTGAACGCCTTACAACTGGATCCCGACTACAATGCTGAGATCAACAATGGATTGTACACGCATGCCCTGTTGGCCTTCAACCGCGGAACCAAAGCATTTCAATCGAATCCTTTGCAGGCATATGATGCATTTAAGCAAATACTGGAGATCTATCAAATAGGAGGAGGTACCCGATTCAAACAGAATGAAGCCTTCAATTCGCTTGTCATGAGCGCACGACTGAACGCCGCATACAGTGCACTCAATGCCCAAAAAACCCATGAAGCTTTATCGCTGTGCAAGGAATTAAAAAACGTACACGGCAGCAAGGATACCAATGTCTACCTGATGCTGGCTGAAATTTTTCAACGGCAACACGATGAAATCCAATGGCTAGCTATTCTGAAAGAAGCACAGCAAGTTTTTCCGTCCAATCGGTATTTTCGCAACCAGGAGATCAACTATTATATCGCAAAAAAAGAACTTAGCAAGCTAAAGACGAAACTCGAAGAGAGCATCAATATTGACAAGGAGAACGCTGAATTGTATTTTAACCTGGGCAATGTCTATTATAAAATGCTGTTCCCGAAAGATGAATCAGGGAAAGATAAACCACGACCGGCAAACCATCTGGAGTTGTACGCCAAAGCCGAACACGCGTTTACAGAAGCCTGCCGTTTGCAGCCCGGACGATACAACTACCTTTACAACACTGCTATCCTGTATTACGAAAGTGCCGCACAATTGATCAGACAAATGATTGGAATCAACGGTGAGGGACCTGAAGAGCAACAACAATATGCCAGACTATTGAAACAGCGTGACGAAGAATTTGCTAAAGCGATTCCTTATTTTGAAAACGCCTATACTATACTTGATGCCAAATCCGATGCACGAACGGACGAAGAAAAGATCGCTTATAAACAGGTATTGACCGGCTTGCGCGAAATTGCTGTTTATCGTAAAGAACAGGAAAAAGCACAGCAATATAAAGAAAAACTGGAGCAATTGAAAAGACAATAAACTGAATATTTCCTTGACCCTGCTCCGGCGATTTCATCTTTACTCCACCCTTGTTTTGCTCACAGTGAGCTATATATTGTATGGCAAAATTGGAAAGGTATCCGTCCGCTGCACAAGTCCTTGCCTGCAGCGATGGAAAAAGTGATTTCATCCGCTATAGGTCAGGCAAACGATTTTTCAGTCCGTTATTCAAATACCACATTTGAAATAATTTTCCCGGTTGAGGGCATTTCCTGCCCCATCATCATAGTCTTTGATTTTGACTGGGTATTTTCAGAATAGGTTTTAACCAGTCCGGTGCTCATGTCAACAGTAATCAGCCCGTCAGACAAATTATCGATATCTATTTTCATTTCACCAGCGGGACCACCACTACGGGTCATTGTTCCTTTGGTCTTCTTCTTAAACGAAACCGTAGCGATATTTCCATCGATTTTTTCAACAAAATAGATCGTTTGCGATTTCACATCATCTTTTGTTGCGTCTTTTTTCCAACCTGAACCCACTGCCGCTTCGGCCGGTACGATGAGAAATGCATTTTCGATATTCCCACTACCCTGATTCATCATTTTCATCATACCACCTCCCCGTCCGTTGCCTTTTCCTTTTTTGGGTCCCTGTTCATCCTTATCGATCTTTTTGCCATCCATATCCATAC
>CAZFKA010000201.1:0-5535 GCA_964519155.1 uncultured Bifidobacterium sp.
CCCCTATCGTGATCAAAAACGACCCGACGCTGATGTTTACCAATGCAGGTATGAATCAGTTTAAAGATTATTTTCTGGGAAATCAGGCCGCACCGTATCCCCGCGTAGCCGATACCCAAAAATGTTTGCGGGTCAGTGGCAAACACAACGATTTGGAAGAAGTAGGCGTCGATACCTATCACCACACCATGTTTGAAATGCTGGGTAACTGGAGCTTTGGCGATCCACAGCAACCAAGTGGGGGATACTTTAAAGCCGAAGCCATCGCCTGGAGTTGGGAATTATTGACCGAAGTATACAAGTTAGATAAAGAACGATTGTATGTTACCATTTTTGAAGGGGATGAAAAGGAAGGAATTCCGAAAGATGAAGAAGCCTATAACGAATGGAAAAAAGTGATCGGAGAGGATCGCATTTTGTTGGGAAATAAAAAAGATAATTTTTGGGAAATGGGGGATACCGGACCCTGTGGGCCCTGTACGGAAATCCATTTCGACAGCCGACCGGATAACGAACGAGAAGGAATGGCCGGGTATACCCTGGTGAATGCCGACCATCCGCAAGTGATCGAAATCTGGAATAATGTTTTTATACAGTTCAACAGAAAAAAAGACGGTTCATTGGAAGAACTGCCAGCCAAACATGTCGATACCGGTATGGGTTTCGAGAGACTGGTGCGGGTCATTCAAGGCAAAACATCCAATTACGACACCGATGTATTTACCCCAACAATTGCCCTGTGTGAACAAATAACCGGGAAACAATACGATTATAGTGATACCCGCGAAGCAATTGCATTCAGGGTCTTAGCCGATCATGTGCGTGCCATCGCGTTTACGATAGCCGACGGACAATTGCCCTCGAATACCGGTGCCGGTTATGTGATCAGAAGAATTTTACGTCGCGCTGTGCGATACTATTTTTCGTTTCTCGAATACAAGCAACCTTTGCTTTCGCAACTGCTCCCCTTGCTGTCAGCACAATTTGCAGAGGTGTTTCCTGAACTAAAGGCACAGGAAAGTTTTGTACAAAAAGTAATACAGGAAGAAGAACTGGGATTCTTGCGCACACTCGATAGCGGTTTAAAAAGAATTGAAGATTATTTCAAGCAAAATGCCGACAGGAAGGTTATTGAAGGTCAGGTGGCTTTTGAATTATCGGATACCTACGGATTCCCGATAGATTTGACTCAACTTATTGCTACAGAACGAAGCTGGACCGTAGATAAGGCCGGGTTCGACGTGGCTTTGCAAAAGCAAAAAGAAACCTCGAAAAAGGATGCGAAGATTGATTCAGAAGATTGGGTGATCGTCAATGAACTGCCCTCGGCAACTTTTGTCGGCTACGATCAGATGGAGTCAACTACCCGAGTTTGGAAATATCGTAAAGTGAGTGCCAAAGGCAAAACGCAATATCAACTTGTATTAGAGCAAACGCCGTTTTATGCTGAAAGTGGTGGACAGATTGGTGATACCGGAACGATCACGATTGGAAACACACAACTAAACGTAACGGATACCAAAAAAGAAAACGATCTGTTCATTCATTTTGTCGATCAAATCGCCGGCGATATGCACGGGGAAGTAAAAGCAGCCATTGATCGCTCGGCACGACGAAAAATACAACGCCACCATACGGCTACCCATTTGCTGCAAGCGGCATTGCAACAAGTATTGGGCAAACATATCGCACAAAAAGGAAGTTTGAACAATGCCGATTATATGCGTTTCGATTTTTCCCATTTTGCCAAAATGAGTGATGAAGAAATTGCGCAGGCTGAACAGATGGTAAACCGCAAGATCAGACAAAACATTCCGGTAGTGATCAAAACCATGCCGAAGGAAGAAGCCTTGCAACTGGGTGCCATGGCTTTGTTTGGCGAAAAATATGGCGATCAGGTGCGGGTGGTGATTATTGACCCGAAATATTCGATTGAACTATGTGGCGGTACACATGTAGCCAATACCGGCGAACTCGGCATTTTCAAAATCATTTCAGAAAGTGCCATCGCGGCCGGGGTGCGACGTATTGAAGCACTGGCCGGTTGCAAAGCCGAAGCCTATATCAACAACGAGTTGAAAACCTTGGCTGAAGTTCGATCCACTTTAAAAAATCCGAAAGACCTCCCCAAAAGTATTGACACATTGTTAGAGGAACGTAACGCGCTGCAAAAGCAACTGGAAAAACTGGAAAATAAAGCCCTGACAGCGTTAAAGACCGAATTGCTGGGTAAAGTACAAACCATTGGCCATACCCGATTTATTGGTGAACAAGTGGAAGTGGGATCGGCAGATGCGTTGCGAAAATTGTGTTTTGAACTGAGAGCTGGTCAGCAAAATTTTATAGCAGTGTTGGTTACTTCTATTGGCGGCAAAGCTTCGGTTGCCGTCGGCGTCTCAGACGACAGTAACTTCGATGCAGCCAAGATGATCAAAGAGCACATTGCTCCATTGATCAAAGGTGGTGGGGGTGGCAATAAAACACTGGCTACTGCAGGTGGTCAACGCGCCGATGCCCTTCCCGATGTTTTGCATACCGTCAAAAATATAGTGCAATAAAGCAATTGCATGTAACTGAATGCCATCCACTGTATAGGCGCTTGTTTTAGGTTTGGCGTTTTATCACCCTACACAGAAGTGTAATGCCGCCCGAGTTGGTTTTACCCTATATTTGTAAAACACTTTGACCACATGAAAAAAATACTGACGGCCTTTTCGCTCATCGGGATGCTTTTTGCATCCTGCACAAAATATAATACCGATCTAAAGGAAATGCCTTCCTGGAATTCCGATTGGTTGTTACCCCTGGTTAAGGGAAAAGTTTCATTCGAAAATCTGAAGGAACTGAGCAACAGTAAAATTTACTACGACATTCCGTCTCTAGATATTGGCTATACCAACGGTATAGGGATAAATGTACCTCCCCTGCAAATAGCGAATGTTGGGCCTTACCGGCAGGGATTGAGCAACTGGCTGCATCAGGTGCACTTCGATTCGCTCGAAATCAAACTGACGTTCACCAACTCCTTTCCAATCACGGTGTCGGCCGGAACCAAATTCTCTTTCCGCCGCACCGCTGACCCTAACGACCCGACAAATCTCATTTATCAACATACCCTGCCCAACGATATCGCCCCGCAACAATCCTATTCTTTCGATGTAAAAGTCGTGAACAACTATTTGAGCGATACCATCTTTCAGTTCCTCGAACAGTTTACGTCTCCCGGGGCAAACAATGTTTCATTTTCTAATAACTCATCCAGACTGCAAGTGGAGGTAAAAATCATTGACATCGACCATGTGGAAATGTTTGCCGGAAAATCGTTGCAGGAAAGAGACACCGTGGATATCGACTTCGGATCTGAAGATACAGGTACGGATACTTCTTCGTACGGGAAAGTCAATTTTTTTGTCGACAATGCCATTCCCATCCATTTTGGTATACAGGTTTATTTCCTCGATCCGCAATCGTCTCTGATTATCGACTCCTTGCTCGACAACAGTTTCGATATTGCCGGCTGCAATACCAACGCATCAGGCGATCCGCTCAATATCAATTCCGCAAAAACGTCGATCAGCATCACTACCAAGCGTATCGAAAAAATCAAACAAGCACGCAAAGCGGTCATCGCATACAGCATCAACACCTTGGGGTACCCCCCACCCTATGTACTCATGAGCGATCAGACCTATTTGAAAATGCAACTCACCGGCGATCTGCATCTTAGTTTTAACCTCAATTCCCTTTAAGTTGTATGAACAAACATTTTTTACTGATCATCGGTTTGGTTTGTAGCGGTCAACTTTTGAAGGCTCAATTTAATTTTGCGCAGATTCAAAATCAACAAACCCACAACCTTGCTGCTGCGCAACTACCGTCTCTTTTGGGCGACGACACAAAAAATCTTGAGGTATACCTGTTTAATCCTTATCTCGGATTCGCCAATAATGTGATCGCTGCAGCTGACATCGAACAATTATCCGGATCAGGCAATCTGTCGAATGCCTACCTTGATGATCTACTGGCCAAAATGCCGAAGCAGGGTACTGTATGGGCTGGCGCAGATATTCCTTTGCTCAACGTTTTTTTTAATATCAACAAAAAAGGAAACACCCCCTTCCTCTCATTCGGATTGGGTATGCGCGAGAAAATCGACTTTAACCTCAACCTGAACAAAGACCTGCTTTCGCTGGTCTATAAAGGCAATAAACAATTCGCAGGTCAAACCATTAACCTTTCGCCATCTGTCAATTTCCTCTTTTATAATGAGTATTTTTTGGCGGCTGCGGGCAACTTTCAGGTAAAAGTGCCGGGATCAAAAATTAAACTCATAGGCGTAAAACCTGCACTCCGGCTGCGTTATCTTACAGGATTGGCCAGTGTGTATATGCCCGACGCATCTATCGATATGTATACCGACCCTGAAGGGAGATTTATACGCATGCAGACTAAACTCGAGGCCAATATGTCGTCGTCGGTTGATACGCCGGATGTAGAATCAACACTCGGCGATGTAAAATTAAGTTCGATGAAAGGCCCCGGCAAAGGGTTCGGAATCGATCTAGGTGTTGGCGTAACACTACTCGACCGATTGCAATTGCATGCAGCGTTAACTGATATCGGGCGTATACGGTTTACAAAAAATACGATCAACTACCGCAAAAACGCCAGTTACACCTATGAGGGTGTCAATCTTGATGAAAATGAAGAAGACATCAGTACAAGTGATTTCGAACAACTGATACAACCCGAAAAGACCTATGAAAGTTATGATCAGGGTTTGCCCACTCGTTTTATACTCAGTGGCTTTTACGGATCAGGCAAAAAAACCAGGCGAAAAGTAGATTATTATGCCCACAATGTATCCTTTACTTATGTACAGGGATTCAAAAATTATCTATCGGCAACAGTTCATCCTGCCTTTAATATCGCATATGCGTATAATTTAAAAAATATGCTGAATATCGGGCTAGGGTTCACGTTTGGCGGACTGAATAAAATACAGACGGGGGCGCAAATGGGATTACGGCTGGGTGCGGTCAAATTGGGTTTTGCTTCTAATAATTTATTGCCGCTGATCGATTCTCGTTCAGGTCGCGGAACCGATTTTAACGCTTATCTCGGTTTTTATTTTTAAACGATTCCGGTACTTTATTTTGACTTATTTTTTTTAAACAAAATCGCAGCGCTTATATTTGAGCAGATATGAATACTGTATATGGTTTTGTCCATTGTTTTGTTAACCAGCAATACTCGGTGAAAAGACCTCAAATAGTTTTGTTGTTGATGCTCATCTCTACCGGCATTTTCGGGCAAGATGCCAAAGTGTACAAGAGTTGGCAGGCAAATAAAATGTGTAGCAGCACCATTACATTATTGAAAGGAGGCAACTTTGTTTTTGAACAGGGCTGTGAAGAAAGTTCGAATACATGTTTCGGAAAATGGCATAAAACCGGGAATACCATTCAACTCGTTCCGGAAGAAAGGAAAGATTTCGTCATCGTCAAATATTTCGAAGCCGGACCGGCAAAAGAT
>CAZFKA010000202.1:0-5484 GCA_964519155.1 uncultured Bifidobacterium sp.
CTGATCCAAAACGACCAAATAAGTCTTCAAAGCCCGAAAAATCATGTGCCTGTTTAGATAAAATACCCAATGAAGAGCAAACCGATCAGTTGCATTTGAAACTAGGGATTTGTATGCTCGAAGCCGCAGACCCTTATAAAAAGCAACTGAAAAATGAATATGGGATTGAGCTCGACAAGAATGATGATTCAGGCGAAAAACTAGGACGTATCATCGGGTTAAAAATGGCCGTGAAATGCCCATCGGCGCTGATGAAAATGGCCGGTCGTTCAGACGACATGCAAAAAGAAGAAAAATCGGTTAGGGGAAATATCACTAAAATCGAGGCAGAGCAATTTGTTTGTTTTTCAGTTCGCGATGAACAGGGAAAAACAGCAAAATATTATTGGCTGACTTTCGTTGAGTCTTCGGCTGACCTGATTGCCAAATACAAAACTTATTCAGGCAAAAATATCAGGATCACGTATCGCAATGAAGATTTTTTTGACCCGAAAATTGATGAATACCGGAGCTTTTCCATCATCTTGAAAATGGAAATTGTTGAGTGATCTACACAACCATTAGACAATCGCCCCCTGACGAAAAGATACAATAAATGGGGAGTAGACAGTGTGCCGATGCGTAGCGAACGTTTACAGTCTGGCGAGACGGCCTGATGAAAAACACCTCTTGCACATCTGCATTTTTTTCTATATTTGCCGAATGCAATTATTAGACGGAAAAGTAGTATCTGCCCATATTAAGGGAGAAATCAAACAAGAAGTTGATGAATTAATAGCGGCCGGCAAGCGAGCACCTCATTTGGTTGCTATCCTGGTAGGTGAAAATCCTGCGAGCAAAGCTTATGTTGGCTCAAAAGTAAAAACCTGCGCCGAACTGGGTTTTGAATCAACCCTGATCACCTATGAAACGGATGTCAGTGAAGAAGAACTTCTGGCGAAGATCAGGACCTTCAATGAAGATGAAAATATCGATGGTATTTTGGTACAATTACCCTTGCCTAAACATATCGCTGAAGACAAGGTTATAGAAACAATTCACCACCAGAAAGATGTTGATGGATTTCATCCGCTCAATTTAGGGAAGATGATGTTGAATCTTCCAACGTTTATTCCGGCCACCCCCTATGGCATTATGCTGATGCTTGAATATTACGGAATCAAAACCACCGGAATGAATTGCGTGGTGATTGGTCGTAGCAATATTGTTGGAACCCCCATGAGTCTACTGCTTAGCAGAAACAGTGAACCTGGTAACTGTACCGTAACGACATGTCATTCGCGCACAAAAAACATGAAGGAATTGTGTCGGGAAGCAGACATCATTGTTGCAGCGATTGGTAAGCCACGATTTGTTACAGCAGACATGGTGAAAGAAGGCGCAATCATAATTGACGTAGGGATCAACAAAGTGGAAAGCGACACGACCAAAAGTGGATTCCGTTTGATAGGCGATGTCGATTTCGATGCCGTGGCCCCTAAATGCAGCTATATTACGCCAGTGCCGGGTGGTGTAGGTTTAATGACCATTTGCGCATTGATGAAAAATACCTTACTGGCGCGTAAAGCTGAAAAATAAACCCTCGCGAGCAACAAAAACTTATCGGCCGGGTATAATCGTGTCATCAGTTTACCTTGTGCTACCGTTTTTTATGCAAAAATAAATCGCTTCCCTGCGCAAATTTGGTTCATCATTTCGGAAATTTGCCTTTAAGCATTTCAAAAAACAAATCCCACCATGGCTCAAATTCTTCCCGTAATGGAAACCTTTTACTCGATACAGGGAGAAGGTTTTTTTCAGGGGCATGCGGCTTTTTTTATACGGCTTGCCGGATGTGATGTGGGCTGTGTATGGTGCGATGTTAAAGAAAGTTGGGATGCAGGCAAACATGCTCTACGTAGTGTAACAGCTTTGGTTGAGGAAGTTAAACTAAGCCGAACGGAGATCGTGATCATCACCGGTGGAGAACCTTTGATATACGCCTGCGACGAATTAACCAACGCCTTGCAACAGGCAGGTTTTCGCACGCATCTCGAAACCAGTGCGGCTTATCCCCTTTCGGGAAATTGGGATTGGATTTGCGTATCACCCAAAAAGTTCAAAGCGCCGCTCCCCGAGGTACTGGCTAAAGCAAATGAATTGAAAGTCGTCGTATACCACAAATCAGATCTTGAGTGGGCTGCAAAAAATCAGGCCTTTGTCTCCGCTACGTGTCATTTATATTTGCAACCGGAATGGAGCCGCGAAAAAGAGATGCTTCCCATGATCACCGAATTTATTCAACAACATCCTGTATGGAAATTATCACTGCAAATTCACAAGTATATGGGTGTTCGATAAGTAAAAGACATCTTGACCGACAAATGCATTTGAACATGATGCGCTTGCCCCGATTTTCATTTTGCCCCTAAACAAAAAAGTAAAAAACTCATTCTCCCGCTATGACAAACAAATTGGATTTTCTTCAGCAAGACTATATCTCTCTATTAAAAAAAATTGAACCGACAACCATGCCCTTGTTTGGTAAGATGAATGCACACCAAATGATAGAGCATATGGCTTATGCATTCAGACAAGCCAGCGGATTAATCCCTCAGGAACCGGTCGCCAATGAAGAAGTTACGCAAAAGATGTATGCTTTTATGATGAGTGACCGGCCATTTAAAGACAATACCCCCAACTCTTTTTTACCCGACATTCCCGCCCCACCCACAACAAGCAATATTGAAGAAGCCCTGCATGAGCTCGAAAAGGACATGGCGATGTTTTTTACTACGTTTGAAAATGCGAATGACAAAAAAATATTGAACCCTTTTTTTGGGCAATTAAATTTCAGCGAGTGGCTTCATTTGTTGCACAAACACGCTTGGCATCATTTGCGTCAATTTGGAATAAACCCCTCTTGAGATATGCATCCAATCGTTAAAACAGCCCTTGCCATTATTGTTGGCATCATCATCGCCATCTGTGTAATAGTATTGACCGAGAGTATTGCTTCACGGTTTTTCCCTGCGCAAATCGCTAACCCAACTATCCCTGAATTAGAAGAAAATATTCGTACGGCACCCCTCGCTGCCATGCTGATTTTTTTAGCAGGTCATGCCTTGAGTAGCTTTTTTGGAGCCTTTACAGCCGCACGAATTGCCCCTGAAAATAAAAAATTCATGGCAGGAGTCACTGTCAGTTTCTTTCTGCTCTTAGGTGGTTTGGTTAATTTTATTTCCATTGCCCACCCCCTTTGGCTCGTGGTAAGTGTCTGCCTCTCGTATGGTGTATGCTGCCTACCGGCGATCTATATTGCCCGCCGCGGAAAACTGCTTGCCAAATAGCATTTTCAAGGCACAATCAAGATCGACGCTCCGATTTTTACCCACTGAAAAATCTCCAGCATTTCGGCGTTGCATACGCCAATGCACCCCCAGGTACTGGAAAAGCGTGTATACATTTCTTTTGTTGATCCAAACTTATCAGCATATCCGTGAATTTTAATATCCCCACCGACATTCACTTGGCGCTTTGCCGCTAAAGCCTTATCGACGGCATTTGGGTAGGAAATGCCTAGATTCAAAAAATAACGGCTATGTGGATTTTTATCGTGAATATAATACAAGCCCTCAGGCGTGCGATCGTCACCTTGCTGCACTTTGTGCCCGATCTCATTTTGGCCAATCGAAACGGTATATGTCTTGACGGGCTTCCCTTTTTGAAACAAGGTCATGCGTTTGGTTGATTTACTAACGAAGATAGAATCTACTTCAACAGGCGAAACAATCGTTGACTTTGCTGTGCATGTTGTAACTACTGAAGTCAGAAGTAAGAAGTAATACAATTTCATAAACAAATTTGCCCCTTGATGCATGCAAGTGCTGATTCCATAAAAAAATGATTGAAACTCTCCCTCAGCCATACACCTTGATAGGCAAGGTGGGAAAATGTTTCATTCATCAAAATCCATTTTTGCTTTTACGATACAATTCAACCACAGGCGTTGTTTTCGCACCACGATGTAGATTGTATTTTGCAATACGATACGACTTTTTACAATTGCTGATTTGCGTCGAAAGGGCATCGCGCAAACGAGCATTAGGATCAAAAATATGGGCGGCATCGGCGGTTAGACCATTCAATTCCATAATTTGAATATGCTTCCCCTGTAGCAAATCGTCGATGCTACGGACACGTAAATCGAATCGGCCATAATAAAAGCCATCAATTTGTTTGCAGATATTATCGAATACAGCATTTAATTGCGGGCAAATCAAATCACGGCGGTCTCTGAAGATCGTGCCTCTGCAATGATTGCCGATGGGCTCGAGCAATTTACTTTTCCCGGCGGGCAATATTTCCGCTAAATCAATGGTTTGTGCCAATCTTTTGATTTGCAGCGATCCTCTTTTATCCCGCAAAAGTAACTGACGAATATTACGCTTACCATCTCCCCATACGGTCAGAAATTCTTTTTGCGCGACAGATACAATCTCCCCTTGCTCGTCATCAGGCATTCGGATATAAAAGATACCAAATTCGAGTTCGTACGGAATTATCGCCTGTATCAAATAGTTTTCGCCAACGGTTTGGTGGTAATGTACAAGTGATTCAACACTTTCGATCACGCTGATTTTGCGTCCCCTTCCGCCAATATCGGGTTTTGCAATAAAAGGGATTGGCAATAAGTTATGAACCGGTGGCAATTCGTTGTCAAATTCGATAAATAACGTTTCCGGCTTGTACTGAACAGGAATCGATTCGAGTATGCGCATTTTACTTTCTCCCAAAAAACCACTGTCTTCCATACCCGGATTGACCGCCGTGAACCATGTTAAACGCCTGCTCTTCAGCATATACCATGCCCACAATGGCCATATCGGCATAACCAACAACCACCAGGGCCAATACTCGTGATGGTTTAGCCCCAGATACTGTAAGAACCCCTTGCGGGGCTTATTGTAAGGTAGTGTTGCTGACTTGACCATGGATAAAATCTTCGTAATAAAAAGATAAGGAGTTAGATTTCAAAATGGAGGTTAAACTCACAGTTTTCAATACATTATTGCGATTGATAAAAATGCCTTCGCCGATATATTCATCAAATTTATTTTTGTGAAAGCTGATCAATTGCTCTTGTGTAAAATTTCCTGCGGCCAAAAAACGTTCAAAGAATTGTCGTCTTGCGGCGATTTGGCTGACAGTATACAACGTCGTTGAACTCCAAATATGCGCCTGATTTCGTGCCGACAACGTATGATGCACTTTTGATCCGTCGAATACAATTTCATGAAGCAGTGTGAGAATATCATCTACGATAATGAGGGTAAATGGCTCAAGATTGCTAAAATTATATTCGCTTAGAAAATGGCGGACATCTTTGAACAAGAAAAAATCAGGAATGACTTTGCCGCGACTATGACGATAAGGAAGTTGCCGCTCATGGCGTACGAAGCCCCCATTAAGTAAACACAGCACGTAATGATGTCCGGCGGCGAC
>CAZFKA010000203.1:0-5480 GCA_964519155.1 uncultured Bifidobacterium sp.
ATGGCATCGCAAAATTGAAAGTACTCGACAATATGGGTCAGGATATGACCGCTAAAATGAAATTCACTTTACTGGATACCCTTCACAAAGAAGTAGCAAACACCGATAATTGGGCTGAAGCGGCAAAAGCACCTTTTATACGACTTACCACCCTTAAAAACATTTTTAATGTTGGTATCGATATTGACAATAGCGGCCCCCGTAACAATATCATTCAATTGAATATTCCGTCGCAGTATATTGAAAATAAAAATTCGGTTTGGCAATTGCCCGCTAGCCTCACATACAGTATTGATGCAAATTGTTTGGTGGAAAATATACCACAAGGAAAAGGGGTTAAATACTGCCCTTAAGTAATCACATAAACATTGGGTTCAGTTAGGGAGCAAATTACTTTTTATCTGCTTGTCGTCAGTTGTCAGCTATGTCTGACAGATTGCCCGCAAAGACATTGAAGACGATAAACTTTTAAGGCGCGGGAAAAAATCGGCACGCTCACCGCTTCGCAATTGAAGTTCGTAATGCTAGCCTCATACAAATTTGCGAAATATCTGTATGGGGGTATCCCCAAACGCAATGCGCAGACTAAAATGTAATTGTAGAGGTCAACACAACAGTGCTTGTATAGGCATCGGTCTTTTATACGTCTCGAAACCATTTCATCGCTGATTCCCTCTTGCCTCGATTGAAACGGCGATACAACAGCGTCATCTCGACATCACAAAAAGGAACCGGTATCGGTTATTAACTCATTTTCACCAATGAGGCTCAAATGAATTTTGTCGGGATTAATTTCTCAATTTTTAAACTCTGGATAAAAAGCATCAATCGCTTCTTAATCGTATTAAGAATGAAATCCGATGATAATCACCTAAACTATTTTATACATTAAATGACTAACTTATTTTCCTTAGTGGGCAGCCCATTCAATACTGTTCAGATCAATACCTTCTTTGTACATTTCCCACAAGGGACTCATCTCTCGGAGTTTATGAACAGTTTGTTTCACCGCGTTTACGGTATAGTCAATTTCTTCTTCTGTGGTAAATCGACTTAGCCCAAAACGCAAAGAACTATGCGCGAGATCATCACCAAGGCCTAAAGCTTTCAGTACATAAGAAGGCTCTAGTGAGGCTGATGTGCAAGCACTGCCACTGCTCAACGCAATAAATTTATTGATACCCATCAAAAGCCCTTCGCCTTCTACATGTTTAAATGAAATATTGGCCACATGAGGTAATCGGTTCGTTTTATGACCGTTCAGGTAACTTTCTTCAACAGCGAGAAGTTCATTTTCCAGTTTATCACGCAGCTTAATGATTCTTTCGGTATCGCTGGCCATTTCGTTATTACAAATTTCACAGGCTTTACCAAAACCCACTATACCCGGTACATTGAGTGTTCCGCTGCGCATGCCTCGTTCGTGTCCGCCTCCGTCAATTTGCGCCGTCACTTTTACCCTAGGGTTTTTGCGGCGAACATAGAGCGCACCAACACCTTTGGGTCCATACATTTTATGCGCGGTAAATGCCATCAGGTCAATTCCATCTTTGTTTACATCTACTGGTATTTTACCCACGGCCTGCACGGCGTCACTCATGACCAAAACGCCATGTTTGCGGGCGATGGCCGAAATTTCTCTAATGGGATTGATCACCCCGATCTCATTGTTTGCATACATGATGGCTACCAATATCGTTTTGGGGGTAATGGCTTTTTCCAACTCTTGTAAGTTGATCATCCCCTGATCATCTACTGCAAGATAGGTTACTTCGGCACCCTGCTTTTCAAGATGCTTACAGGTATCCAGCACCGCTTTATGTTCAATGGTTGTAGTGATGATATGATTTCCTTTGGAGGCATACATTTCATACACTCCTTTGATAGCCAAATTGTCGGCTTCGGTTGCCCCGGAGGTAAAGATGATCTCTTTTGGATCAGCGCCGATCAGCTTGGCGATTTGCTCACGGGCATAGTCAACGGCTTCTTCTGCCGTCCAACCAAATGAGTGGTTACGACTGGCCGCGTTACCAAAATTTTGCGTAAAATAAGGCACCATGGCATCTACCACTCTCGGATCACAAGGAGTAGTGGCATTATTATCAAGATAAATGGGGAAATTCATACATCAGATTGTTTGATTGTGATTATTGTAAAAAAGGCAGTTTAATCGGCGTCAAAAAGGCGATCAACCTAATCAGATACTGCCAAACTGCAAATATATTTCACAAAGTTCGTTATAGGAATTATTTCTTATGCCGTCTATCTTTGCCCAATCAATAAAATCAATAACTTCTCCCGGCAAATTGCAGCAAGCTAGCCTGTATAAAAGATCCGGTTACGGAGGAAATGAGTAAAAAGAGTACTATGCAAAAAGTTGAACATATCGGTATCGCTGTTCGTTCCCTGCAACATAGCATACCCCTGTATGAAAGCCTGTTGAATACAAAATGCTACAAAACCGAAACGGTCGAAAGCGAGCAGGTGCAAACCGCTTTTTTTCAAACGGGTGAAACCAAAATTGAGTTGTTGGAATCCTTGAATCCTGATGGCGTTATTGCCCGGTATATTGAAAAAAAAGGGGAAGGCATTCACCATATTGCCTGGTTGGTAACCGATATGCACGCTGAAATGAAGAGGCTGAAGGACACCGGTTTCACCCTTTTAAATGAGGTTCCAAAAAAGGGAGCCGACAACAAATGGGTCTGCTTTGTACACCCTAAAGATACCAACGGTGTATTGACCGAATTGTGTATGGATATTGCAGCCGACTGCATATAGGCTACATTTCCTTCTGCAGCTGCAATAAGACCACTTTTCAATTATACCCAAACTTTTCCCATCCAAGATTGATATTTCTTTCCGAATTGATTTACGCTATTAAAATAATTTCTGCCAGTTATAGAATCAGTAGCCATATCGATTAGTGAAGAATAATGACTCATTCGTTTGATTCGCCAATCATAGTAAGGGCCGTAGTCAATCCGGGGTTTTTGTTATAGGTGATGATCTTTTAAACGCATTTCAATTCTATTAAATCGTAGATGATGTTTCAAAGAATCACGCAGAACCTCAAATATAAAAAAATAAAATATAAAATAAAATTTGTATATAAATTAAAAGTAACATATTTTTATTTCTTAAAACAAATTTGCTTATGACAAAACTTTTCCCCTTCCTATTATTATTCATGTCGATTTCGTGGGCATTGAGTGCTCAGGATAAGACGACGAAGCAATCTCCATCATTGACTCCCAGCGAATCAACTCAAAAAACGCTTATAAACGAAAGTCGTTTGAGCTTGGAACAAAAGATGAAAACAATTCAAAATTGTCCAGAGTTATTCAACCAACTGACCGCAAAATTTGGCAAAGATTTTTCGCTGAATGACAAAAAAGTTATCGATTTGCTGAAAAGAAATGCAACTGATAATAACATCCATCCGGTTATTAAAAAAGTATCAATCTACTTGATAAACAACTAATTATTCAATTTTCAAAAAAACCTAAACATGATTAAAAATTTTATGAAACCACTACTAACGCTATTGCTTGTGTTTTTGGCAGGCAAGAGTGTTTTTGCAACGGTGACAGGTACAGTAACCGCTCCGGCACTGACGTATAACTTCAGTGCTGCTGCCCAGGTACTCAACGTTCCTGTAACAGTCAATGTAGCAACGCCAAACGCGGAGTATATTGATTATGTCTCATTTACGTTACCGGCTGGTATTACTCCTTTACATGTTACACCCGTCGCGGGTGCGCCTTCATGTGGAGCAGGTTCCACAACGGGTCTATACTGCGGCGTGGCAAGTCAAACCATTTCTTGGGCTGTATCTTGCGCTTCTTTAGTAACACCAACGGGCTGTGGATTTTGGAATCCGGGCGTGGGAGGTGCTTCACAGATTTTCACCCTTCAAATCAGTATCCCCGCAGGTTATTGTGGTACTATACCTATTACTTATAGTGTAGGTGGTGATGGCTGGCAATGCGCCGGTGCTTGCAATTGCGGAACTCGCTCATGTCTTACGGGGACAATTAATGTATTAGTGGCTCCCCCAAGTTCAGTAACAGCGACACCCTCTTCAATTTGTGCTGGAGGTACCGCTAACCTGAATGCAATTTCGGCAGGCAACAATATCGAATGGTACACCGTACCGAGCGGAGGTTCTCCAATTGGAACCGTTGCGAGCGGTGTAAACTTCCCGGTTACGCCCGCAGTTACTACGACTTATTATGCCGGTATGGCATCGCTTGGAGCTCCCGGAGCACCGGTTACATTTAATTATACGGGCGCAATGCAAACCTATACTGTTCCAGCAGGTGTGAGCAACGTAATTATTAATGCATACGGTTCACAAGGTGTTGGTTTGAATGGATTTGTTCCCGGAAACGGTGCGCGAGCACAAGGTACTCTGGCAGTTTCGCCAGGTCAGGTATTAAATATTTTTGTTGGCGGTACGAATGCTTATAATGGCGGAGGTATAGGATTAGGCGGAGCAAACGGTGGTGGCGCCAGTGACGTAAGAGTTGGAGGAACCGCTTTGGCAGATCGCGTTATTGTTGCCGGCGGCGGCGGCGGCGCGGGTGGTGATAACTGGAATTGTTTAACGGGTACCGGTCACGGAGGTGGCGGTATAGCGGTTGGTGCCAATTTTGTTGGCGGTGCCGGCGGTGCCGGATATACTCCGGGAACCGGATGCGGCACTGACGGCGGCAACGCTGGTGGCGCAGGTGGTACTGGATTCCATGGCGGCGGCGGCGGCGGCGGCGGATTTATATCCGGTGGTGCCGGTGCAAATGCAAATGGAAATGCAGCAGTCACCGGAACGCTAGGCCAAGGCGGCGCATCATTCAATGCTCCGGGTTGTGGCAATACTGGTGGTGGTGGCGGTGGTTACTACGGCGGCGGTGGCGCAGCAGGAACCAATTGTGGCGCTGGTCGTGGTGGTGGCGGTTCTTCATGGACTGGAACACTTTTAAATCCAACCTTCGTTTCAGGTGTTCAAACAGGTAATGGACAGGTCGTAATTACCCCTTTGTCAGCGGGTTGTACTTCAACACGTGTGCCCGTAGTCGTTACAGTAAATGCACCTTTAGCATCTCCTAACCCTGTTACAGCTACACCGGCTTCAATATGTCCGGGCGCAACCTCAGATTTAAATGCTGTAGCAGCAGGAAGTAATATTGGTTGGTATACTGTAGCAAATGGAGGGAATGCAATTGGCACAGTTGCCAGTGGAGTAAACTATCCGGTAACACCTGCTGTAACAACAACTTATTATGCTGAGAATATTGGCGCTGGTCCGGCACCAGGTAGTCAAACATTTAGCTACACCGGTGCAGTGCAAAATTTTACTGTCCCCGCAGGTGTAACAACGATTACAATTGATGCACGAGGAGCGCAAGGAGGAACCTATGGCGCAGCTACAGGCGGTCTTGGAGCGAGAATGGTTGGTGATGTATCAGTAACACCCGGAC
>CAZFKA010000204.1:0-5470 GCA_964519155.1 uncultured Bifidobacterium sp.
CAGCAGTTCACCCCAACTTGAAGGAGACAAGATTTATTTGGGTATCGGTGACAAAATTCATTGTGTCGATCTGAATGGTAATAATGAGTGGCAGTCGCCGGCAATAGTCGGGGGTACTATCAACTCTTCACCTAAAGTGGCCAATGGAATTGTATATTATGGCGCTCAGGATAAAAAAATCTATGCCAATAAGCAATCGGATGGTAGCCCGATATGGAACTATCCCACCATCGATAAAGTGGAATCATCGCCTTTGGTTTACGGAGGCATGTGTATTATCGGCAGTACCGATTACTCCTTGTATTGTATTGATACGATTTCAGGATTGCTGCGCTGGAAATATGCTACCTTGGAAAGAATCAATTCTTCGCCCACCGTACATCCGTTCAGCAATACTATTTTGGTTGGTAGTTACGATTTTAATTTATATGCCATCGATCATATCAGCGGTAAGCTGAAATGGAAATATCCTGCCGGGAGCCTGATCAAAACCTCTCCGGTGGTGTATGGCAATCTGGTATACTTTACGTCATTCGATCGTTATTTGTATTGCGTGGATGCACGGGATGGTCATTTGGTTTGGAAGCAATTTACCAACGCTAACTGCCAGGGGTCACCTGTGGTCGATGATTTAGCGAATGGTTTGTATTCTTCCGAAAGTGGGATGAGTCAGTACTAATTTTCATATACATTTTTGCGAAGAAAGTACGCAGCCTGCCCCTATTTTCTCTTTGCTTTTATCCGATTGACCTATGTACCATATTTGGCAAAATTATTGGATCATCCTTATCCTTCAGGCCATTTGCGTCATACATGCATTTAAAAAAGGGAAGAATAATTGGATATATCTGCTCATCTTTCTCCCCTTGGTGGGTTGTATCGCCTATTTTTTCATTGAAATTCTACCGCTTTTGCGAAGTGGCCAATTGGGTTTTATTACAGATAAACTTTTTACGCCCGGGGCCAGTATCAGCGATCTGGAAAAGCAATTGCGTATATCAGACACGTTTGCTAACCGTTGCCGACTGGCGAATGCCCATGCCGCTCGTGGGAACTACGACAAAGCAGCAGAGATTTATGAATCGGCGCTCACCGGTATGTACCAAAACGATCTGGAAGTACTGCTGCAGTTAGGGCGTATCTATTTTTTAAGCGAACAGTATGACAAAAGTATTTTGTATTATGAAAAGGCTGCCGCCATCAATCATCACAAGTTTATTCGACCCGACGATGAACTTTGGTTGGGTATTGCTTACTTCGAACAACATCGCGACGTTGAGGCAGCGCAGACATTGAAGCGACATATTCAATTTCATAAAACCGTGGATGCCATGTATTATTATGCTGCATGGTTGCAAAGACAAGGCAAAACCGAGGAAGCAAAGTCATTGCTCAAAGACATCCTGGCACAAAGTGATCTGATACCGGCACAAAACCGACAATATTATAGGTCGTATATCCGGAAAGCAAAAAAATTATATGCAAGTTTGTGATTCTCGTCCGATCACGATTTATTTCGTTGTCGACGATAAAAGTAATACGAACAAATCTCAATAAGCCCTACTTTTGCCTACACCTATGCATCGACTTATTTTTGAATTGATCAAATTATTATTTCAGGGTTTTCACAAGGAAATTCGCACATCTCAACGACGACAATTTCGCATGCTGAAACCTGACCAACAGACAAAGATCTCAGTGTTAAATGACCAGTTTGACGCCTATTTTACCGCAGCCACTATGGAGGAAAAATTTCAGACAGAAGACTATATTCAAAAGATTATTGCCGGTATGAAGAAAGAAAATAAAGCCGATACCCAACAGCATGCGGTCTTGGATGATCTGCTCTATGAATTAAAATTTAACCAGGGCAATAGGAAGAATATCAACGCCTTGCTCAGAAAATTGTAAGTAGATTTTTAATTTTCAAACGATTCAAAAAACCATTTTAAAGGCTTGAATTTTTTCTCGTAACCCAGTCCGAAATTCGTGATTGCATTTTTGATATGCCCAATCGTTTCGTCGACACTGTCTGTTACCAACATAAGATCGAGATCCTGAACAGAGATCGTTCCGGCAATTTTCATCTTATCAATATAGGCGATCAGTTCTTTGTGATACTCACGATCGAAGATCACGATGGGGAAATTTTTGATTTTTTTTGTTTGTACCAAGGTCAGGGCTTCAAATAATTCGTCGAGCGTGCCAAAACCTCCGGGCATGACAATAAATGCGTAGGAATACTTGATCAGCAAGGTTTTTCTGACAAAAAAATATTTGATCGTAACTGATTTGTCGAGATAGGGATTTTCAAATTGCTCGAAGGGGAGTTCAATATTGCAGCCCACACTTCGTCCGTTAACGTCCTTGGCGCCACGGTTGGCCGCTTCCATTATACCGGGGCCGCCACCGGTCATGACCGTAAACCCGAGTTTCGCGATCTCTGCGCCTATTTCTCTGGCTTTGATATAATGCGGATGGGTTTCGCTAAATCGGGCAGATCCGAAGACCGTCACACAGGGGCCGGCGAAATGGAGTATTCTGAAACCTTTGATAAAATCGATCATGGTTCGCACGGTGATCTTGAAATCATCCCACCGGCTCTGCGGTCCATCTAAAAATTTAATTTCTTCGAGTGTTTTATTCATCTTCAGGTTATGGATTGATGTATATGAAATGGTGCGCAATTTTTTCCGGAGAAGGTTCGGAAAAAATCAAGATCGAAAATAAGACAAATGCTGTTCTGTTTACACAAAAATAGTTTTCTTTTGTTCTACCAGAATAGTCAGGATATGAACGATGCGAAAATAAAACAATTGCTCGATCGCAAAGTAAACGAATACAATCATCCCCGCTTTATTGCCCGCGATCCGATCTGTATTCCACATCAGTTTGCCCTAAAACAGGATATTGAAATTTCAGCTTTTTTTGCAGCAACATTTGCCTGGGGCAACCGCAGCGCAATTATCAATAAATGTAATGCATTTATGCAGCGGATGGACAATGCGCCTCATGCCTTTATTCTGCAACATCAGGAGCAGGATCTCAAATCGCTGTTGAACTTTTCGCATCGCACATTCAACGGGCACGACCTCCTGTATTTTATCCGTTTCCTGCAGTTTCATTACACAGCCAACGACAGTCTTGAACAAGCTTTCAGTTTCCCGGTTTTTGGCAATATGAAAGATTCTCTTCAGCATTTTCATACGTATTTTTTTTCACTCGAACATCTGCAACGCACCCGAAAACATGTCAGTAATCCGGCGAAGCGTTCAGCCTGCAAACGGCTCAATATGTTTCTCCGCTGGATGGTGCGCAACGACGACAAAGGTGTAGACCTGGGTATCTGGCAGTCGATTCCGACAAGCGCGCTTATTTGTCCGATGGATATTCATGTATGCCAGGTGGCTGCCCGTTTGGGTTTAATCGATCGTTGCCAGGCGGATTGGAAAACGGCTATTGCCCTCACCGGGAAGTTAAAAACATTTGATGCCGATGATCCGGTGAAGTATGATTTTGCTTTATTTGCATTGGGCGTAGAGGAAAAATTCAATTAGTGATCCTTAATGGTACAGCGCCGCGATAATTTTTTTTCGAAGATCAATTCCCTTTACATTTGCGCACAACATGAACCGAACCGGTAAACTAACCCATGTGCTTGGTAATGCCTATGCAGGAATATCCCGTGAAATGTGGATACTCGCCATCACTATGCTCATCAACCGTTGCGGATCAATGGTGCTGTTGTTTATGAGTGTTTATATGACTGTCGAGCTTAAATTCAGTATTCCCCAGGCGGGTGTAGTACTGGCGATGTTTGGAGCGGGATCGCTGGCAGGTGCTTTTGTGGGAGGGAAACTGGTCGACCGCATTTCTTATTACCCGGTATTGATCTGGAGTCTGGTATTGAGTGGGGTAATGATATTGACCCTGGGGTATATGAGGAATTATACATGGGTGGCCTTGTTTACTTTTTTGGTTACGTTTACAGGCGATATGTTTCGACCGGCAAATTCCGCTGCAATTCATGCGTATTCCAAAGCAGAAAATTATGCACAGTCAATCGCCTTGAATCGTCTGGCTATGAATCTGGGATTTACCGTAGGACCTATGCTGGGTGGGTTTCTTGCGCAAAAGAGTTATAGCTTTTTATTTTGGGCAGATGGAATCACTTGCATACTGGCAGCCGTATTTTTACGTGTTCTACTTTCCTCAGTAGCGGGTGCGCAAAAGAACAAGATCATGAGCGAAAAGGTAGCGGAGAAAAGTCCGTATCGCGATCAGCCTTATCTGTTATTTTTACTGTTTACAACGTTGTATGCGATGTGTTTTTTTCAATTCATCACGGCGTTCCCTCTATATTTTAAAAACGAATATCAATTGTCGGAGCAAAGTATTGGATTGCTGATGGCCCTCAACGGCGTTGGTGTGGCTGCTATCGAAATGTTCCTAATTTTTTATATCAAGGATAAATGGACACAGTTTAATTTTATTTCACTTGGAATCGTCTTGCTCATACTCGCGTTTTTGGTATTGATACCTGCGCATGGATTGATTGTATTGGTGATCAGCGTACTGTTGCTCACCTTATCTGAAATGCTGGCGATGCCATTTATGTCAACGTATAGTCTAACGAGGGCAAAAGATCGGAATATGGGTGACTATACGGCCTTGTATGCCATGAGTTGGTCTCTGGCGCTGATACTGGCACCCATTTTCGGTACACAGATCATCAATCATTTTGGTTTTAATACCTTATGGGCCAGTGTAAGTGCGCTGGCCATTTTTTCGCTCGTGGGTATTTACCGTTTAGGCAAACAGCAAATCCATTGATTTTTTTTGTCTGCCCCTTGCCTTAAGAAATGCTTCTGGGTTGTGTTATTAAAAGGCTAACGCACTAAGCAGATTAGCCCAATATGAACTATATTTGCACACTTTATCAAACAGGTATGGCAAAATATTGGTGGAAAATACTGACAACGATCATTATGGCCTATGTGATCGTGGCAGGCATCCTCATCCAAATACCATATTTACCTAAGTTAAAAGAGTCGATTCGTAATCTGTTTTTTCACGTGCCCATGTGGTATGTGATGTTAAGCTGTTTTCTCCTTTCGGTGATTTATAGTATAGTTTTTTTACGCAGCAATAAATTAAAATTCGATATTATATCCAATGAGTTTGTAGTGGTTGGGTTATGGTTTGGTATGCTTGGAATGGCTACGGGTATGGAATGGGCGTATATCCAATGGGGTGCGCCCTGGAGCAATGATCCGAAGCAAGTTGGTGCTGCATTGACCTTGATGATTTATCTGGCCTATTCGATATTGCGTTTTACCATTCCGGATGCGGACAAAAAGGCTCGACTGGCGGCGGTTTACAATATATTTTCATTTGCGCTCCTGATCCCCTTGGTCTATATCATCCCTTCTCATCTGGCATCATTGCATCCGGGTTCAGATAATAAGCC
>CAZFKA010000205.1:0-5443 GCA_964519155.1 uncultured Bifidobacterium sp.
AACTCCGGGCAACGCGATTCCGTTCATTTTACCCCTATCGCTGTTTTTTGCCGGGTATTCGTCGTTGAATTTGGGATGATATTCGGAACGCTTAAATTTTACTTTACTTTTTTTCTTGACAAAAAAAGTAACCAAAAAGGTCAAGGCAAAAAAGGCGATTATTTTTTTCGAAATGTAGAAGCCATTGCTTTCATGTCATTTCTGGTCGAAAAAAAGCGGTCTATTTTTTCAGCATTTTGGTATCCACAGGATCAGCAGCCGGAAAAAATTATTCGAGTGATGAGATCTCTTTGGCAAGCCATTGTTTTACCTGGCTGGTTGTCACAGATTTCGGACGTTCGAGCGGGAACCCGTACACCCGATCCCAGCACAAACTCGCCAGTACACCCAATGCACGCGATACGCCAAACATCACTGTATAAAAGTCCTCTTCTATCAAGCCATAGTGTTTCAGCAACGCGCCTGAATGCGCATCAACATTCGGCCATGGGTTTTTAATTTTTCCGGTGCTTTCCAGAATGGGTGGTACGACTTCATAAATTTTCCATACGGTTTGTACGAGATCATCATCTGCACAATATTTTTTGCCAAACTCCATTTGCGCATAAAATCGTGGATCTGTTTTTCGTAACACTGCATGCCCATATCCGGGAACTACTTTTCCATCTTTCAACGTTTTCAACACATAGTCAGCAATCTGTTCTTTTGTTGGTTGCGTTGTGTTTAGCTGAACATTCATTTCCTCGATCCAACTGATCACTTCCTGATTTGCGAGACCATGTAAAGGGCCGGCCAAACCGGTCATACCAGCGGCGAACGACAAATACGGATCACTCAGCGCTGACCCCACAAGATGGGTTGCATGCGCGCTGACATTACCGCCTTCGTGATCGGCGTGTATGGTCATATACAAACGAATCAATTCTCTGAATCCTTCATCTTCAAACCCGAGCATGTGGGCAAAATTGGCTGCCCAATCGAGCATTCCATTCGGCTGTATATGCTCACCGTTGCGATATTTGCGGCGGAAAATATAAGCAGCGATACGGGGCAAACGGGCAATCAGGTTCATGGTATCTTCATACACATAGCTCCAATGCTCTTTTTTGTTGATGCCTTCTTTATAAGCTTTCGCAAATAACGATTCTGTTTGTAAAGCCAAAATGGCAATACTGAATTGTGTCATTGGATGGGTATGCAAAGGCAATGCTTCAATCGCATCAAAAACATAATTGGGAACATGCGAACGACGTGCCCAAACCGCTGAAACATGGTCAACATCTTGTTGAGAAGGAATTTCACCGATCAACATTAAATGGAATAAGCCTTCGGGCAGGGGTTGTGTGCCTCCTTCCGCTTTTGGTAATTTTTCAATCAATTCAGGAATCGAATATCCTCTGAATCGAATGCCTTCATTTGCATCAAGCAAAGAAGTTTCGGTAACGAGCCCGATAATTCCCCGCATCCCCTGATAGGCTTGTGAAAGGGTTACCGAATCGATAACCGTTTCGCCATGCTCTTTAAGCATCGCTTTAATTTCTTCGGAGGCTTTTGACGCTACGTCGTAAAAATGTTCTTTGATCTGTCCCATTGCTATTGTGTTGCTACTTTGTATTTAATTGATGATGACCCAAATTTCGGGTAGCGCGAAAATAAGCAATCTGCTACGAATGCCCTAAAGATTTTATGATAATTATTCAGCTCTTTTCAAACCCGCTGTCAACCATGATTTTTCTGCTGGAACTTGTGGAAAAAGAAGCTATTTGTCACGGAAAGCCAGACAATATTATTCGAAGATGCATATTAATCTACCGTGTGTTTTGCCTGCATGACGGCAATATCCGACAAAACGATCTGGTAGATGGAATCGAGCAATAACGGCTTCTGTTTGTAGTAGTCGAGGCTAGCCGTGAAATCAGCCTTGGTGATCTTAAATTCTTTCAAAATCTGGGCATTGTATTTCAACAAACTGTCGTCGTGCATGAAAGGAACTGCCGCAGCAAGCGAATCGTTTGGCTTCGGGGTCCGCGGTATTGAACGGACATATGATTCGGCAAGATGCATTTTCAGCAAAACCTTGCTCATCGTTTTGAGCGAAAGCGGTTCTTTTTTTCGGCAGGAATCGGCCAACAGCAACAAAGCCCACCATCCGAATAGGCAGAAAAATTTACCTGAGTAATTCGGCATATTTATTAGCATTGCTGACATCTAAACTGGATAGTATCGGAACGAGTTTTTGTTTGTCCTGCAGACTGGTTTTGGCCAGAAAATTCAGGATCTCTTCACTTTTTGCATTGAAGAAAAACTGCATAAACATTGTTGATGGATTTTCGCTGTTGATTTGCCCCAGCGTGGTAAAGGTAGCATTCATCGTTGCCCTTGCAGCATCGGCATCCGTACTGAGCATATCGAGGCCCAGTCGATGATATTTGTAAATAACATCACGCATCCCCGTAAAACGGTTATTGGTAATTTGATCTGATAGCCAAAAGCGATTGCGTTGGCTTTCTGCAGCTTTCCAACCGGTGATGGTTTTTTGTTCGGGTGCATTGTTCACAATATTCAGGGCTTTATTATAAAACTCAGTACCCCCTTTTAATGCATAACTGTCATAATCGAGCCCAAGTATGATATAGCAATAATAGGCGATCAGGGCCGACAAATTCGACACCAAGGCGTCATTACCGGCTACCCGATTGTCGTTAAATTCAACCGGTTGAAACTGTATATATTTGAAAGCAACATCTTTATCAACGAAGTTAACCAGATTGGTATTGTAAGTTGTGTTATACACCGGGCGGGTTGCCTGTACCGACAGTCTGCCCATATACCCGCCTTCTACGCCCTCAATTTGTTTATTGATGATGATCGTAAAAACGCATTCGATCTTTTCCTTATTCTCAAAATTGTCGGAACCCCATTTGCGGGTATTGACAAATTCTGTGATCGATTGCTCGAGTGTTTTAAACACTTTCGGATCGGTACCTTGAATCTGATCGGCCATGACATTGGCTTTGCAATTGAGTTCCTGTGCAAAGCCGTTTTGTAACCCAATGAACATGACCAGTAAGCAAGCAATTATTTTTTTCATACACGTAAAGCAATTATTTTCTCCACAATATCGACGGCCGCTTGTTTTTTCGATTTTAATGCATAGGCGGTTTCCGAACCTGTCTTGTCAAATATAGTGATTTTATTGGTATCATGTGCAAACCCGGCCCCTTCATCGTTGAGCGAATTCAATACAATGGCATCTGCATTTTTGTCTTTCAATTTCTTCTGTGCATATTCTTTTTCGTTGTGGTTTTCGAGCGCAAACCCAATCAGCGTCTGATCATTCCTCTTCATTTGTCCCAATTGCCACAGGATGTCCCGGGTGCGTACAAGTTCAAGTTGTATGCCTTCACTGCTTTTTTTTGTTTTCACATCCGAAACAAATTTGGGTGTGTAATCGGCAACCGCTGCACTCATGACGGCGATATCCATTTTCATAAACAGATTAACGCAGGTTTCAAACATTTGTTGTGCTGAGCGTACTGCAATTGTTTCAATATTTTTATGTTGTGTGTGTAACGAAGATGGGCCAAGCACCAGTGTGACTGCACATCCCTCATCGGCCAGCGCTTCCGCAATAGCAATTCCCATGCGACCACTGCTGTAATTGCCGATAAAACGCACGGGATCAATATTTTCGTAGGTCGGTCCGGCCGTAACGAGTGCCTGTCGATTGAGTAATCGGGGTACTTTGTGGCTTAATTCAGCCTTTTGTTGAAAAAAAAAATCAAGTTCGGCAAACAATTCCTCCGGTTCGGCCATGCGTCCCATACCGGTGAGTCCACTGGCTAATTCGCCATGACGCGCATCAACGATCTGATGAACATCCTTTTGCAGGATATCCAAATTGCGTCGGGTAGATGGGTGATTCCACATATCTTCATCCATGGCCGGGGCGACGATGACGGGGCAGGTGGTAGATAAATACACAGCCAGCAACATATTGTCGCATTGCCCGTGAGCCATTTTTGCTAAGGTATTGCACGATGCCGGAGCGATCAGCAGCACGTCGGCCCAACGGCCCAGCATGACATGGTTCGACCAGGTATTCGACGCTGTGAGATCGATCACTATATCATTTCGCGATAGGGTACTCAATACAAGCGGAGAAACAAATGTGGCTGCTGCCTGCGTCATTACAACTTTTACTTCCGCGCCCGCTTTGATGAGTAAACGAATGAGCAGGGGGATTTTGTATGCCGCAATACTGCCTGTGATGCCGATCAGGATTTTTTTTCCTTTCATGAAGTACAAAGATGCATATTTTTTATTTCAGGCAAGCAAGCCCGATCACTAAAATTTTGCGTGGCATGCTAAAATTAATCCAACAAACGCCGGGTGTTGCACAATGGACATGTAAAATGCATACCCTGAATACACAGGTTTACATGTGGCGATTCAACAAAAAGAGCTTAAGACAGGGTAGGAAAAGCGAACCTATTGTTCTTTTTGGCGGAAATAGATCTTGTCAGTCAACAATTCATGTGTTGCCTGTATCGATGGATTGGCCATTCTTTCGTAGAAACGAGAGATTTCGATTTGTTCTTTGTTTTCATTAATTTCCTCCAGATTATCGTTCAGGCTACCAAATTCTTCGAGTTTACGATGTAATTCTTCCTTGATCTTGGTATTGATCTGGTTTGCCCGTTTAGCAATGATTGAAATGGACTCATATAAATTGCCTGTTTTTTCCTGAATGGTTGACAGGTCACGCGCCTCTATCGTAGGATTAGTGGTGCTGATGAGCAGTTTTTTGCTATTGGTCATGATTTAGAAATTTTTTTAAGTGCCTGCAAAGATAATGCATTTATCTTTTCTACTTCATTTCTATAGGCGCTTTTTGGATATTTTCTTACAAAATCGTTGTATTCGGCCTTAACGTCTTCATATCGCTCCTCTTGTTTATCAGGAAAACTGTTCTTGGCATAACGGTACTTCGAGTCAATAATCTTATACAGATAATAATCGCTTAGTTTGGAATCAGGGTATTTGCGAATGATTTGCTCAAAAGCCACAGCAGCAGCTTTGTATTGAGAGATTTGATAATAGAGTTCCGCACCGTATACATCTTTTTTCTCCAGTTTATTACGCGACTCATCTATCATGCGGTTGGCTTCCTTCACCCTTTTCGAATTCGGATGTTCGTTGACGAACGCCTGCATTTCACCAATAGCTTTTACGGTGTTTGACTGGTCGAGCGTATAATCGGGCGACATGTAATAAAGACAAAGACTGTTCAGATATTCACATTCTTCAGCTTTTTCAGATTTCGGAAACAGATCAGCGAAATTTTTAAAGTGATAGGATGCGGCTAAATACTCTCGTTGATTATAAAATGAAAATGCATATTTATAATAAATTGCTTCAAAACTTTTGGTGCCTTTATAAA
>CAZFKA010000206.1:0-5428 GCA_964519155.1 uncultured Bifidobacterium sp.
TCCATCTGCCGATGCAAGGTTCTTAAATCCTCGATTGGTATTTCCCCAGGTCGACGCTGCGGGGGCAAATCGTGAAATCGCATCATTTCCCAGACCGGCGTTTTTGTTCACCAAACTGTCCACACGCCAACCCAAAGGCAAGCCTCCACCGATTTGATCAAAATCCTGTGTATAAGATGAACCCGACAAGGCATAAGGTGTCTGGGCCATCGCGCTCATGGCTGAAGCAGCGACCAACAGAGATAAAAATAGTTTTTTCATAATGAATGATATTTATTGTTTTAATGTTTATTGTACGACATCCGTCAGTTTTCTAATCGACACCTGATTGGTTGTGGTGTATTTATTGGCGATTCCGGTTACACTTTGCACATTGCCAACCGGATAAAGTGTAGATGCAAACGTTGCGCTGGTGCTGGTACGATGGGTAATGGTTCCGCTGGCATCGGTAAGGGTTGTGTTGCCGGAGTATTTACCCCCGGTTCCCCCGCTGAATGCACAGTTTACAATTTTTACCAACATCGATTCATACATCCTGAGTTTCACGGTTGCATTGTTCAGATCGGTATTCAATTGCGCGATGGTCAGTAAAACAGGTGTAACCGTTTTACCGGTGGCTTTCACACTCGTTTTGGCGGTGCTTGCTTCGAGTTCCAGCGTACCCATATACACCACAAGTGAATCACCGGTGCAGTCGATAGTAATGGAATCTCCTAATTGGTAAGGTTGTGTGCCACCGAAATAAACCATTATGCCCCGATTACTTTCGTCTTGAATAAAGGCAGAACCGGTGGAGACATTTTTTTCTGTCGAACTGGAAGTCACTACACCATGAATTCTGAAGCTGCCCATTTTTATCGCCGTGCCGTTGTACATTTTGCGTAAGCTATCGATGGTAATATCGACGGCTGGTGTAATCACCACCCCACCACAACGAGTGCCATACATTTTCAAATCTGATGTATCCCTGATCAATAACTGGGCAGTAGAATTATAACGAGAGTAGATCGCTGTGAGCGGACCTTTTCCGGCGGGCAGCGGATAATTTCGGAAACTGGCATAACCACTATTTCGCAGGATAACTGTTTTGTCTGCGCAATCTTTCACGTTTCGGTCTGTACCGGAAGAAATATTCGGATCTTGCGCATAGGGCATTCCCACTTCTGCTTGTTTCATTTCGGCACTATCAATTTGTATCAGGGTACCCAGCCATTTTGCATTCAGCAACTCGCTGCCACTTTTGGCGGTGAGTTCAGGTATCGACACAATACGCGGAGTTACTGCATGCGGATAGCTTCCTTTGACGATATAGTTCGAAATTTTGGCAGAGGGAATATCACTCAGGGCATTCGACACGTCAGGTGTACTGCCCAATTGAATGAAACCACCGTAGGCCCCTACCCACAAGCCTTTGCATTTAATATAAACGCGTCGCCCGATTGGGTAATCGTTGTACAAACTGGCACGACCGATCAGGACAACAATACCACTGGAAGTGTCCTGGATCACGATTTGTTTGTAAAAATTTCCTGAGCGGTCATCCGCCACCACAATACCCGCAATGGTAATATCATCTTTGATCTCTATTGGAAAGCCGAGATACCGCTGTTTCAATTCCCATATCGTAGAGTTGACCGGCAGATTCGGGTCAATCGAACTGGTGTCAGGGGGGCTATCGAATTTTTGTTTTACGCAGGAAGAAATCCCGAATCCAATTCCGATAAAAAGCAGTAGGTAAAAAACATTTTTTTTCATGTGAGGTATTTAAAAAAATTTAGAATCGTAAAGTCATGTTGATAAAATATTGAATACCCAATGCATGAGCATATTTGGGTACAAACCAGTCGGGCTGCGCAGTTGCACTACCTACCCTGAGATTTTCGAAACCATAGAGCAGGATATTCTTATTATTGAGCACATTCGTCAAACCCAGGTTAAGGTTGAGGAAGGTGTTGCTGCTGGCCTTTTTAATGTATTTATCTACCTTGAATGATTTGCCGCCAAATAGATCAATGGTATAAAAGGACGGTAATTTTTGCTGATCGATCACGGCACTCCATTCAGTTGAATTGTAGGCCAACAGATCAACCCCTTCAATAGTTCGACGGGTTGGTGCGAAGTCCATCCAATTGTTGGCCAGATAGTTAAACGATATTGTGGCAAACCAGAATTTTTTTGCCCGATAGTTCAGTCCCATTTGAAATGCAGTTTGCGGTCCGGCGGGCACATAGTAATTTTTCATATACACGATCTGCTCTGTTGACTGGGGGGCATTTCCCAATGCGATATCGTTGTCACTATACAACATTGACGATGCCCGATCGGTATAGTAGGCCTGAGACAAAGCGCCGGCAACCGTTGCCGACAATGTAGGTGATATTTTTACTTCTGTACCAAATTCGATCCCGGTATATCGTTTGTTGATATTTTGCAAAACATTGTTGGTGAATGAAGCTCCCTGATCGTCGTAATATCGTTTGATATCCACAGCATTTTTGATATCGGTTACATATAAGGTCAGTCTGGCTTTTACAAAGGGTGTTCGCAGCAAGTATCCCAATTCGGCCGATTGAAATTCTTCATTGCGTGGATTAGAAACGATTTGATTGCGGGTACGTGGCGACACAATAATATTGTCGACAAAAGGCGCTTTGCTGCCCATCGCTCCATTGACATAAATATAATTTCTACCATTCAGCTTGTAGGTAAAACCACCTTTTAAGCGATAAGTTGTAAAATTCAATTTTCGTGAATCCCCCAGTGAACTATCCTGATACAAGCCGTGTTTGTAATTGCCGGTACGATAAAAACCGGTATGACCGAGTTCGCCTGACAAAAAGAAGTCAAATTTATTATACGAAAACACAGCTTGTGCAAACCAACTGGCTTTTTGAAAATGAATATTGTAATCATATCCATAGATATCGCCTTCTTTACGTATACTATCCTTTTCGCCGACGTTCAGTGAGGTTGATACGGTTTGGCCCTGGATACCATCTTCAGCAAACTGGTTGGTATTAACCCAATATTCGCCCCCCATCAAATCACCAACCCGCATAAAATTGTGATTGTTTTGATGCTGGTAGGCGAGTCCGGTATAAAAAGTGATATGATCGGTCAACGTGCTTTCAAGATTAACGGCAGCATTGAGCTTTTTTGAAGCTTCCACGTTTTCGTTCACTATATATACTGAACGATGATATCCGGCCATTTTATTCAGTCGGTTTGCTTCGTACATGCCATCCCAGTTCACCTGTAAAAATTGATCAGGATTTGCTTTAATGATCTGACTCAGTTCGTTAGTCAATCCTACAGAATCCTGATAACTAGGCATATAGCGGTAATAATCCGGACGCGGATCAGCGCTATTATACCAATCAATACCGGTTGTGTATACTTCACCCATTTGATAAGAAACCGCAGTATTTAGAATTGTTTTTGTGTTCAATTTGATATCATGCGAAAGTATAGCCATTGGCATATGGCTGTTTAACACCCGGGTATTTCTGATTTTACCCTGCTGATATCCCCAATAGGGATTATAATAGTTGGTACCGGCCAGATCAAATGCTTCCTTGGTTGCGGGACCGGCTTTTCCTCTTTTGATTGGGGCGCCCACAATTGTGAGACTGATGCCCTGCTTCTTAAATCTTTTTTCGATGGCTGCAAAATAGCCATAGGCATCGTAAAATGTACCTTTAACCTGGCCCTGTTGTGCCCATCGTCTCGACAAGGAAAATGAATAAGCCCATCCGTTCTTTTTTAACCCGGATGAATGAGTGATCATGGTACGGTTGCGGTACGAACGATTGGTGGCGGTATATGTAATCCGGGTTCCTTTGCGTTGATTGGACGCTGATGCATCAAGGGTTGTGTTCAATCCAAGCCCACCGAAAGTGGATTCGTTGGGAGCCAGGCCTAATCCAACACTTCTACCCCTGAATACATCGTTCAGGCCACTGAATGAATTAAAAAAAATGCCCCCTTCTTCTAAATCGTTCATAGGCACACCATTCAGATACAACACATTCTGGTCATTTTCGTATCCACGCATTTTATAAAAAAACTGTCCCCAACCAAAAGTTGCGGCTGAGAGGTACGCATCGCGTGAAGCATTGAGCACACTGGCAACATTTTGTCCGGCAGAACTGATCGAATTTTCGTCTTGCGAACTGGCATCTTCGATATTCGCTCCTGAATTTTCGATAGTATAGTTATTGGCGTTAAGCGAAACAGTTTTCAATGCATACGGCTCGAGCACAGTCGATTCGGCATTTACCGTAATATTGATCCGTTCTTCATTAACACCATCGGCAGACATCACTAATTCGTAAGTTCCAAACGGGAGATTACTGAAACTAAATTCGCCGTTGGCATCGGTGGTGGTGGTCACCTTTGCTGTTGGCAAGGTAACGGTAACTTCATTGTAGGGCAGTTTAGTGTCCTCATGAATTATGATTCCCTTGACCAATGCGGTTTGGGAGAATACAAAATGTACGGAAAAGGACAAGAGCAGGCAGGTTATTATTTTCTTCATATCGTTTAATCTTGGCAAAAATATTTTGTTTAATAGACATTGCTATTAAAATTATGTTACCTAATTGAAAAACCTATGCGTCAGAAATAACAATATGGAAGGAGGGAAATTACTTGCTGAAAACCCTGCGTGGACAACGTGTTTTTTTGTAGGGAATTATGTTGCCAAACGATTCAAAATAAATGGCCACATTCACGCCAGCAAACCAATACCAGTCTTTTTTCATATTATCACCCCTGACAAATTTATCATTTGGATAATTTTCGTCCCAATTGGGCAATTCATCTGTTCTGTAGGATAAGTCAACACTTTGTTTGCCTTTATAGCGAAACAAGGTATCCATGTTGACATAGGTTTTACTCACATCATCGAGATAATCGGTGGCGGTGTAGCGGAACCCAATTTCTGTACTGATCAAAACGGTATTACCGATCATTACTTTCATACCGGCTCCTAAGGGTACACCCACATTGACGAGGCTATAGATTTTTCGTTCGGGATATTGTCGTAATCCTTGTCCTTCTGTACTCAACGGTCTCAGGTAGATCTTTTCGTCGGTAGGCCCGATGGTGTAAGGGTTGTAGTAAAAAATAGCCAGGCCTGCAAACAGGTAGGGGGAAAATTTGAATTCATCAAAATCAACCGGTAACATATTCACTTCCAGCCCACCATTAACTTCAAACAAATTGGTTTGAAAATTGAGGTTTCGGTTTTTGATCGCAGGAGATTCTGAAGTACTGTCGGCGCCATACAAACTGGCGTAAGTAGCCCCGAAACGCAGACCCACATTGGGATGCATAAAATATTTATACGTCAATCCTCCTGCTGCACGGTAACCTTCTTTTGGAAAAAGTCTTTGCTGTAAATCGCCGTAATAGCTTGAAGTACCTC